>JACRDF010000014.1 GCA_016212925.1 Desulfomonile tiedjei | reverse complement strand
GGGCAATCGCAACAATGGCCTTCTTGGCGGACCCGAGGCGTGCCTTGAGACGGAAGTACTTGTCCCCGTAATAGGAATGCTTGCATTTGATGGCAGCCCATGCCACTTCGATAAGTACTGTCTTGATCATCTTTCCTTTGATCGGGCTCCTTCCGCTCTTTCTCTTGCCCGCACTTTCGTTATTCCCTGGGACGACACCGCACCAGGAAGAAAATGCCTGAACGGTATTGAATGCCACAAGGGTGGGGCTTACTTCGGCAATAATGGCCCATGCCGACACAGAGGAAATTCCGGGAACTGCTACCATACGCTCAATGAGGTCTTGGTGTGGTGCGAGAAGTTGCTGCAGGCGGGCCTCAATCAGAGCAATTTCGTTTTCGAGAAGACCAATGATTCTGAGCAAAGGTTTCAAGATTTCGCGCTGGTGATCTCCGAAGAACCCTTGAATAGCATCGTAGAGTTCCCAGGTTTTTTGCTTTCGGTCTTTTTTCCGAGCCAGGCTGCCTCGCAAGCACTCCTCCACGTCGGACAGGGTAATGGGCTTCTCACCCATGAGCAGCTGGATGAGATTTCGACCGGTGGCTCCGAAGATGTCGCTTATCACCGAGCCGATCTTAATGTTTGCCATCTCCAGCATCTTGTGAACGCGCCTCTTATAGTCACCTACCGTATCTACGTGGGTTTTGCGTTGGCGACACCAGTCGCGCCACTGTCGTATCTGTTCCTCGGGGATGAAGCTTCCCCGTACCAAACCATGTCTCAGAAGGCCGGCAAGCCATTTGCTGTCGGACATGTCGGTCTTTCGACCGGGCAGATGCTTGGTGTGACGGGCATTGACCAAGATCACCTGAATAGAGCCTTCCAAAACATTGAACACCGGCCGCCAGTAGACTCCGGTGCTCTCTATGGCAACGACCGGGCATTCGTTGTCGAGGAGCCACTGTTTGAGGGCCCTCACATCTCGAGTAAAGGTGCAAAATTCGCGCTGCTCGATGCGCTCACCGGAAGGTGTTTGCACGATCAAACATGCGGTGACCGAATCTTTGTGAACATCCAGACCACAGCAAATCGGGTGCAATACCTGCACTATTTTGCTATCCTCTTTGCGAGCCATGGCAACCTCCTCTTCAATCTGTTTTCGCTTCTTGAGGATGCCATGGTTTTCTCGTCAAAGGGTATTTTCATGTTCCGTTGTGACCAACACGTCATGGCAGTTCGCCGGAATGACGTGATGCCACCAAGCAAATCGGAAAGAAATTTTGGCAACCCCTACAAGTTAGCACTTATGGCTAGCCCCCCGGACATCCTGCGGTTACTTTAGTTGTTCAAGCCGGGATGGTAGGGGTTAAGATTTTTTTGTTGACAGGCTTATTGTATTTTGTATACAAAATGCAAGATCCGGTGCCCCATGTGATGGAGTCGCCGACAAAGTACGTTACTCTTATTTCCGCCTGAAATACACGGCCCGTAGTCGCGGGCGCGGTGTCGCAATCCAAACAAGTAACCCGACAAACCCGATTTCATAACTGCTAAACTTCATTAACGATTCATCGTGATCTATGAGTAGAATAACTGTCAAATCGCTCTCCCAGGAGGTGGCGCGGAGAATCCGAGAGATGATCCGTACAGGCCTCCTCAAGCAGGGAGAGAAGCTCGTTGAGAAAGACCTGTGTCTGGAGCTGGGAATAAGCCGCACTCCACTGAGGGAGGCCTACCGCCTCCTCAGTTCCGAGGGACTCATTGATCTGGTCGCTCACAAAGGGGCTTACGTAGCACGGCCGTCGATGAGAGAAATCAGGGATATGTTCGAAGTCATGGCCATTCTGGAAGGCACGTGTGCCAGGCTGGCCGCGGAGAGGATGACCGACCCAGACTTCAAGAAGGTGGAGAAACTCCATCAGAGGCTGGAAAAACACTTCGAAGATGAAGATCACGAAAAATACCTGGACGTCAATCATAAGTACCATACCCTTATTCAGGAAATGACCGGCAATAAGGCCTTCAATGACGTCATCAACACCCTGAGGCAGAAGATCCTCCTCTACCGGTACCGGCAGCTTTATCAGCCTGATCGCTTCGAGGCCTCCATGAACGAGCATCGTGAGCTGCTGAATGCTTTTCGGAGGAGGGACCCGGTCCAGGCCGAGGAACTCATGAGGAGGCATCTCATGAACCAGTGCGAAGCGCTCAGGAGGGTGTATGAAAACGAATTTGAGACGACTGACAAGCAGGTTTCACTAGGAGGGTCAACTTGATGCCGATTCCCGGTCTAACGGCCATGATTGGGGAAACCTCCCGCAGGAAGGTCCTCCCCGACGCCTTCGTACGCGAAGGGGGAGCGGCATGACCCGTCATTTAGGATGTCCAAAGGAGGGACAGATGGTCTTCGCAAGAGAAAACCTCAGGGTAGTCTGGTTGGGGATTGCAGCCGTAGCTCTAGTGATGTGCTGCACCCCTGTTGCACAATGCGCCACCACGTTGAAGGTTTCTCACCAGTTTGCCGATGGTGACGTTCGCGATCAACTCGTCCGGGTCTTCGCTGAGAATGTGTCCAAAAAGCTGGGGAAGGACATCAACTTCCGAATTTATCCGGCCAGTTCCCTGTTCAAGCCGAAAGAACAGTGGGATGCCATGAGACAGGGGTCTCTGGATCTAAGCGTCTTTCCCCTGGATTATGCGGCCGGGAAGGTGCCGGAGCTTTCCATCACCCTTCTGCCGTGCTCAGTCACGAGCATGAAGGAGGCAATGGCATGGAAAGACAAGCCCATAGGGCAGAAAATCTCCCAACTGCTGGAAGCCAACGGAGTGAAAATCCTCCTATGGACGTGGCTGGACGGCGGTATCGGCAGCACTGTCAGGCAAGTGCGGCTCCCTGAGGATGCGAAAGGCCTTCAGATGCGAGCTGCCGGGAAGAAGTTCGAGTTCATGCTGGGGAAGGCCGGCGCATCCATCACGAGCATGCCTTCTTCCGAGATCTACCACGCCCTGTCCACGGGCGTGCTCGATTCTTGTCTCACCTCAACGTCTTCGTTCGTTTCCTACCGGCTGTACGAGCAGTTGAAGTTCATGAACGTGCCGCGGGACTATGCAATCTGGTTCATGGCGGAACCGCTGGTTATTTCACTCAAGACCTGGAAGAGCCTCAAGCCCGCGCAGCAGAAGGCCCTGGAGGAAGTGGCGCAGGACATGGAGCGGAATTGGGTCATTCCCAACTTTGCCAAAGACACGGAAAGCCTGATCACCGAGTTCACCAAGGCGGGAGTGCAGCTTCACTACATGACGAAAGAAGAGTTCGACAAGTGGCTGGACTTTGCCCGGAAGACCGCGTGGAAAAATTACGAGGAGACCGTTCCCAAAGGAAAGGAGTTCCTGGATCTCGCCATCCAGGCCATGGGGAAACCGTAGGGCCTGTAATTGTCCGTGCAGGCTCGCAGCGTGAGGTCGGACTCGTTGTATTGCGCCAATCGGGAGGGAACTGGTCATGGAGTCTAAGGATTCAGGCTTTTGGGAAAAGCTCGAAGCCGTGGCAAAGGTGCTGAGCAAGGTCACCGGTCTGATAGGGGCGCTGTGCCTCCTGGCCGCGGCAGTGGTCACCACGGAGGGGGTGCTTGTTCGCAAAATCCTCGGCTGGTCAACGACATGGCAGGTGGAGCTTTCCGTCTTCCTGTTGATGTATGCGTGTTTCGTGGGCGCGGCTTACGGACAACTCGGTGAACACCACCTGAACATCGACCTGCTTATCATATATCTGTCGCCACGCGTTCGCGAGACGTTGCTTGCCGTTACCGGGGTTTTGAGCTGCATCATTTGCGTGATCATCGCATGGTATGCGTGGCCCATGTGGTGGGAAGCGGTGGTACGAAACGATCACAGTGAGTCTCTTTGGGGGCCTCCTCTCTGGATTCCGTACATTTTCCTTCCTCTCGGCGTTACGCTCGTCTTCCTCCAGTCCTTGGTCCAGGTTCGCAGCAGGATCGTCCTGCTTCGCGCTGGCACCTTTGACAAACAGGCGGCGCGAACCGAACTCAAGGACATAACGATTACCGCGGATGCGGGGCCCGGGAAGCGAGGTGAGCATGAGTGAGGTAACTCTCAGCGTCGTCGTTTTCTTGAGCGCCCTGATCGTGCTCTTCTCCGGTATTCCTATTTGGACGGGCCTGACCGGCATTTCGCTGGTCTACATCGTGATCTTTTCACCCAGGCTCCTGGACACCGTGCCTCATGTCCTCTACGGCAGCATGGACAGCTTTGCCATGCTGTCCATACCGTTGTTCATCCTGCTGAGCGCTCCGCTGTCGGTCTCCCGGGCCAGCAAGGACCTCTATGAGGCCATGCATCGCTGGGTTTATCGGCTCCCAGGGGGTCTCGGGGTGAGCACCATGATGGCCGGCGGAGTATTTGCCGCCCTTTGCGGTTCCAGTCCGGCCACCGCGGCTGCCATCGGGGGCGTCGGAATTCCTGAGATGCGGCGCAGGGGCTATTCTCCCAGCATGGCCTGTGCCATGGTCGCTCACGCGGGGACCTTCGGTATTCTCATACCACCGAGCATTACGATGATCCTCTACGGAGTCGCCACTGAGACCTCCATAGGGAGGTGCTTCATCGCGGGGGTCATACCCGGGATCTTGCTGGTGGTGATGAGTTCGCTATGGATCATCTTCTACTTCGCAGTTCTTGCCCGCAAAAAAGCGACCCCTGTGAAGACTGCGCAGAGTTCCGCACAGAGCGGACCTATCGAACACTTCACCTTGAAGGAACAGCTGGAGAGCCTCGTGAAGGTGTCTCCCCTCATCCTGATCATTGTCGGGATCATGGTATCCCTTTACGGCGGATGGGCGACACCCAGCGAGGCCGCAGGGGTCGGTGCGGTAATTGCCATAATCGTGGTGATGGTGGTGTACAAGTTCTACCAGGTGGAGGGGTTTGTCAAAATGCTCACCCACGCCCTGAACGACAGCACCATGATACTGATGATAATGGCTGCGGCCACGCTGTTCGGTTTCGTTTGCTCGGATTTGTACGTGACGCAGTCCCTTGCGGAGATGATTCTGCAAATGCCCCTGGGCAAATGGGGAATCATGCTGTTCGTCAACTTGCTGTTGCTCCTCCTGGGGTGTTTCATTCCGCCGGCTGCCATCGTCTTGATGACCGCGCCTATGCTCCTGCCCGTGATCAAGGGGCTGGGGCTCGATCCGGTCTGGTTCTCGGTCATTATGACGGTCAACCTCGAAGTAGGTTTGCTGACGCCGCCGGTGGGCCTGAATCTCTACGTGGTCCAGGGCATCGCTCCTGACGTGCCCCTTGCGCAGGTGTTGTGGGATTTGGTGCCGTTTCTTATCCTCGACTTGATCTTGATCGTGTTGCTCTGTGCTTTCCCGGAGCTGGCTCTGTGGCTTCCCGCCAAGATGATGGGTTGAAGTCGGGAACCGTGGTGGAAAACGCTTTCGGTATCAGGAGGAACCGGTGATGAACCTTGCGAAGCGGCTTGCCGAAACGGCCGGGCGATACCCGAACAAACCCGCAATCATATTTGAAGAAGCCATCACCACCTATGGCGACCTTGACAAGCAGATAAGCCGCTATGCGTATCTCCTGGCTAGCTTGGACCTCAAGCCCGGAGACCGCGTCGCTCTGCAGTTGCCCAAGTGCATGGAATTCATCCTCCTGGAGCAGGCTGTTCTGTCGGTAGGAGGAATAGTCATTCCGCTCAATACCGACTACCGGCCTGAGGAGATGATGTACTTTCTCTCGGACTCCGGCGCTCGGCTCCTTTTCACCGATCTGGAGAAGTTTTTACGGGCCCGCGACGAAATCGCAAAGCTCCGGGGAATCAAAACGGTTCTCGTGGATTCCGAAGGAACCGAGGGAGCCGTTTCCCTTGCTTCCGTGCTGGAAAAGGACCCACGAAGCGATCAAAGACGATATCCTGCTCAAGGGGACGATACGGCCGTAATCTGTTACACCTCGGGTACGACAGGGAAGCCCAAAGGTGCGATGCTCACCCACGACAACTTGATTTCCAACATGACGGCTCTGCACGAAGTCTGGGGGTGGACCGACCGGGACATCCTGCTACATGTGCTCCCGCTCTTTCATGTCCATGGCCTCTTCGTGGCGCTTCACGGAGGCCTGAACGCGGGCGCGACGATAATCATGCACGAGAAGTTCGATCCTCTCAGGACGTGGGAGGCACTGGGTCTGCACCGGTGCACCGTACTGATGGGGGTGCCCACCATGTATCAGCGCCTCATGGCACAATGGGACGGGCTGGAGACAAAACCCGATCTAACGAGCATGAGGCTGTTCACCTCCGGTTCGGCCCCCCTCCTGGAGACCCAGTTCCTTCGGTTCGAGCAGGCAACGGGATTCCGAATCCTGGAACGCTACGGCATGACCGAAACCGGCATGATCTCGTCGAATACCCTCGATACTGCTGGCAGACGGGCCAAGAGCGTGGGATTCCCGTTGCCGGGGGTGGAGGTCCGGGTAGTCTCGGCCACCGGTAAAGATGTGACCCCCGGGGACGTGGGGGAAGTCTGGGTGCGCGGCGCAAATGTGTTCAAAGGCTATTGGGGGATGCCGGAGAAGACGCAGGAGTCCTTTGACCGCGGATGGTTCAAAACCGGCGACCTGGGATACCAGGACCCCTCGGACAACGACAGGCTGTATCTTGTGGGGCGAGCCAAGGAACTGATCATCACCGGCGGGTACAACGTGTATCCAAAAGAAGTGGAAAACGTGCTGGAAGGCTATGGCGCGATCAGAGAAGCCGCGGTAATAGGCCTGCCGGACGAAGACTTCGGTGAGCGGGTCGTAGCGGTCGTTGCGGTCAAAGAGAACGTGCCCGATGTGTCATCCGAAAACATTATCCAATTCTGCAAGGGGCGGCTTGCAGGGTACAAGTGTCCCAAGGCAGTGTTCTTTCTGGATGCACTGCCCAGAAATGCCATGGGAAAGCTTCAGAAAAACATATTAACCGATACGTACACTCAGCGGCCGTCGCCGAAGTCTACCACGACATAGGGCTTCCAATATGCCCCCTGCGTATTGTGAGCCAAGTCGAGGGTCAACAAGCCTGTCGAGGATGTAATCATTCACTTACGTGCGGGAGCGTCTCCCATGCCCCGAAGGGGCAGCCCGACGGTAGCCACGGGCGTAAGCCCGTGGAGAATGGCCCACACAATCATTTGGATTACCGACCCTGGAGGGGTCGACCATGAATGTGAGTTGGACTTCGGGATTGGTCGACCCCTTCAGGGTCGGTGATCCAGGGCTGTGGCAGTGCTTCCGGTCCACGGGTTACACCCGTGGCTACCATTGGTACGCCCCTTCAGGGCTAAAAATCCCTTCCACCCCCGCAAGACTGAATGGTTACTCGAGAATATTGAATTCGCTTACCGGAGGAATCTAAAGCATAGGAGTATCTATAAATAGGCGCACATTACCGTTTTCATCTTTACTATGGTCTCTCATCGCCTCATATACGTCCATACGATCTTTGATAATGATCATATAAACATATGGATCATGAATGATACTTTTCTTCACGTCAATGTAAGGATCTCCGTCGTGACTGGTGAGCAACGTCACATGGACTCCATGCTCTTTGCGAAACTTATAGGCAACGCCTTTGACCAATTGACGAGCGCTGGAGGGCTTCCCGGCCAGCAAAGTAACATATAGGATCTTGTCCTTAATTCCTATTGAATCGATCATCTTGAAGAACCCTTTGGGGTTCTTGAGTTTCAAGTGCAAATAGTCTCCCCAGTTGATGGCCAGGCAGGCGGCCTCCATGTTTCCGGCCTCGTCAGGCAACATAAAGACCCTACTGGTGGGGGACGACTTAAGAATGCGGTCTAACATACTGGAGAATTTCTCTTCACTGTGGAGTTGGTCGAAGAGATATCGGCCCCTGATTTCGCGAATCCTCAGGTAATATTCGTGCAGGGCCTCTTTGTCATTCGAAATATCCACCAACCTTTTCCCTGCGCCGCTGCTACCAAAAATGAGGTTGATGTGCGTATTGATGGTCACAGGGAAGGTTTCAAAAAACCTCCCGATACGCTCGCTATTCATCTTGAGAGCGTCTTTGATCGCCTGATTCTCCCGGCCCATGGATGCGTACGTGAAACTCACATCTTCCACTATTGCAACGTCTAACAAGACGTTGAAAAGTGTAGTAAAAATTCTCTTTCTGCGGAAGATGGCTTCGCCGTCAATGGTGGTCTCACTTAAGCGAAGCATATTGTAATAGTAACCTTTGTGCACCTCCCCATCAGGGGACTTGAATTCAATACGATTAACATGGATATAACCGATGATGCTGTAGTCCCTGTGAATAGAATTGTCGGCCACTCGAGGATGAAGAATGACTATTACGACCGCGTCGTCGAAGAATGAATTGATTGAATCGGGGAATGTGTGAAAATAACTTTGAAAGGCAATTTTACCTTTGCCCTTTTGGTCCACATGTTTTTCGGGAACGCTCACCATTTCTTTGCATTCACTAAGGAAATATTCCGGATCCTCGCGCAATTGAAAATGAGAGAGCACAGAAGAGATTTCCTTCATGGTCTTAATCGGGAAAGCAACCATAATGAGTTCGCCGTCAAACGTATCATCGCATTCAACTTCCCTGCGAATATATTTCCATTGCGACGGGTCCTGGGGTAGCTTTCCTTCAATGTAATAATAAAACCGTTGTCGCATGGACCTGGCCTCACCTTGTCCTAACATGGGTACCGGGGCGAACAACTCCGATGGGCCGAGGGTGTTTAGTTCTCGCGGCCGACGTTAATACTCGGGGGTATAGTAACCACTCTAGTTCTTTGGTCCAAGAAAGGCAATGAATAGTACTCCTTGGAGCTTCGTTTATAGCGATGCTCAAAAGTGGTCACCATTTAGCACTTGATTCGGCGAGGCCGGCCGAGCAATGTTGGAGATGCCAAACCTCTTCATCTTTCGCCAGAGGGTGGTCTTGTCTATTCCCAGTTCACGGGCGGTAGCACTCTTGTTTCCTTGGTTACTTGCCAAAGCATCCTTAATGACCCGGATCTCAACTTCAGTGAGCGTCAAGCCAATCGGCAGGCTTTCAGGAGCCAGGGCCGCGGATCGAAAATGAGCAGGTAGATGCCGCACCTCGATGAGCCCTCCGTGGCATAGGATGAACCCGTGCTCAATTGCGTTCTGAAGCTCTCGAATGTTTCCCGGCCAATCGTGCCTCATGAATGCCCCAAGGGCCTCCGGCGATAGGCCTGCAATGTCCTTTCCTTTGAGTCGATTCATGCGGTCCACGAAGTGTTGCGCCAGAAGATGGATGTCCTCCTTGCGTTCGCGAAGAGGTGGGAGAGCGAGGTTGAATATCTGGATTCTGTAGTAGAGATCTTCGCGGAATTTGCCTTCGGCCACCATAGCTTTTAGATCCTTATTCGTCGCTGCAACAACACGTACGTCGGCAGTTATGGTTTCAGTTCCACCGAGAGGTTGGAAGCTCTTGTCTTGAAGCACTCGTAATAGGCGCACTTGAAGGGCAGGGCTCACATCGCCTATTTCGTCTAGGAAAATGGTCCCCCCGTGCGCCTGGGCAAAGCGCCCCGGCTTGTCACGCCTGGCATCGGTGAACGCGCCGGCTTTGTGCCCGAATAGTTCCGATTCCAGCAAACTATCGGGAATAGCGCCGCAATTGACTGTCACAAGCGGTCCATCACGACGGGACGACAGGTTGTGAATAGCTTTGGCCATGAGTTCTTTGCCCGTCCCGCTCTCCCCCACGATGAGGATGGTACTGTCACTCAACGCCACATCGGCCAATATGCTGAACATTCCTTGCATCCCTGGGTTCCGGGAGATGATGTCCTCGAATGTGAACGACTGCTCGACTTCCTTCCGGAGAGCCTCGACAAGGGTCAAATCGCGAAAAGTCTCCACTCCGCCGACCATGCGGCCCTGGTCGTTCCTGAGCACCGCGGTGCTTACACTGATGGGGACGCGCGTGCCGTCGGCGCGCAAGATGAAGACAGCGTGATTGACAACAGGCTTGCCGGAGACAATGGTGCGCTTCAGCGCGCAATCACCCTCACAGATCTCCGCGCGGAATACCTCACAGCACGGCTTGCCCAGAGCTTCTTGCACGGAAACGCCTGTGATTTTATCGGCAGCCCGGTTGAATGACGTAACAATGAAATTCTCATCAACGGTAAAGACCCCGTCCGCAATGGAGTTCAGGATCATTGTCATTTCCGTTTGGCTCAGATCTTTTTCAGGGTTCATGACCACCGCCTGTAGGCCGGGAAGAAGTTTATGCAAAGTGCAATTATTTTACTCCGCAGATGGTGCAACTTGCAATAGACGGTCGAGCCAAGCCGAGAGGGCTAAGCCGTAAACCCAACTTAATCAAGCTATTAGTATTGCCTCATCAATTGGCACGAGAGTTGAACTATCAGGGGCCGGTGCAACGATGAGAATTGCCATCCCCGAACACCAAGGCAGAATTGCCCCCGTCTTCGACTGCTGCAGGAGAATGCTGATCTTCTTGCAGGATCCGGAGGAGGACAAGATTGTGGAGGACCAGGACTGGTCGGTTGTTCCACGCCTAGCCCGGCCGATGGGCCTGCAAAGACTGATGGTCGAGCTGCTCATTTGCGGAGGCATTAGCTGCTGGATGGAGGATCAAATTACCCGGCAAGGCATTCTAGTCATCCCGTGGACAGCAGGAGAGATTTCGGAGGTTTTGGCAGCTTTAAGGCACGGAAAGTTGTCGGATCCCTGCTACATGATGCCCGGCCGCGGCATGTGCAGGAGAAGAGGTCTGTTGCGCCAAATTGAAAAAGAAAAGGGACAGGCACAGGACCTGTTTCAGAAAGGGGTGTAAGCATGCCTGGATTCGATAGAACAGGACCAGCGGGCGGCGGACCTCGAACGGGTTGGGGCCGCGGACAGTGCGGGCAGAGGACTGGAACACGCGGGCTTTCTTGGAGCAGTTCGTTTAAGGGCGGAGGCCGTGGGCGATGCTTTGGCGGTGGAGGGTGGCGGTTCCCTTTCGGTCGATCCTCTTTGGCAAGGCCAACCGACGAAGCCGGGGCTCTCAAGGCTGACATTTCAGCAACTAAAGAGGAACTAGCCGCTATGGAGGCTCGCTTGAGCGAACTGGAAAAGAAAGAGTAACCGCGAGTTTTACTTTCTTGACGGGCCTGGGCGGATGATTGGTGTGCATGGAGAGCGCCATTCCTTGAGAGTAGCTGCCGCCCACGGCTCGCACTTTTGCAGGCCGCGGTAGCGAGATTTCGGCAAAAGAAGACGTATTCTAGATAAAATGACCAACACTTATGAGGAGATATATTCATATGCTAAAGACAATAGCCATTCCATCCATGCATCCTGGCGGACTCGAAGCCATGCGGGCGGGGCATTTCGGGCACTGCGAGGTTTTTACACTGGTACACATGAAAGACGGCGAAGTCAGTGATGTCTCGGTAGTGCACAATCCCCCCCATGTCCAGGGTGGTTGCCAGGCCCCTGTTAGCCTTCTTCACAAGAGCGGCGCCAATGCAATTATTGTTGGTGGCATCGGCATGCGCCCGCTCATGGGGTTCCGACAAATGGGGATCGAAGTCTATTACGGCCCGGAAGGCGAAACCGTCGGCGCTGTGGTGGATTACCTACTCCAAGGCCGGCTTCAATTGATATCGGAAAACCAGGTATGCGGCGGCGTCATGCCGTGAGATATGGGAGATCGCCATGAGGATTGCAATAACGTCAACGGGCAAAGAGATGGATTCTGCGATTGATCCGCGTTTCGGAAGGGCTCGCTATATCATAATTGTCGAGAAGGACGGAACAATGGTGGAAGCCATGGACAATGTGCAAGGAGCCAATGCGCTCAGCGGAGCGGGCATCCAGGCAGGAAAACTGTTGGCTGACCGGAAAGTTGACGTACTAATGACCGGCCACTGTGGCCCCAATGCTTTCAGAACTCTTGAAGCGGCGGGCATAAAAGTAGTGGTCGAACAATCCGGCACAGTGAAACAGGCTTTAGAGCGGTTGCAACTCGGGAATGTAAAATTTTCCAGCAAAGCCAACGTGGAGGCCCACTGGTAGTCGACCCGGCAATTAAGGCTCTTTGCGGTCGGCATGAGGTAGCCTCCCTCGAAGGGACCCGGAAGAAGCTGAATTCAAGACTTCCAGCGATGGGGAGTGATTCAGCCTCTTCCGGTCCCTATGCCCGCGAAACAATCCCTGTCAAGGGCAGATGAGCATGGGAGTCAATATACCCGATTGGTAATTCACCAGCGAGCGGCAGGAACATGATCATCAGTGTAGCAAGCGGAAAAGGCGGAACAGGAAAAACCACGATTGCGACGAGCCTTGCAGCGGTGCTGGGAAGCCGTGCTCAACTTATCGACTGCGATGTGGAGGAACCGAACTGCCATATACTTATGAAGCCGGTGCTCAAAACGCGTGAGGTGGTGAGCCTGCCGGTGCCTGTCGTGGATATGGACAGATGCACCCGGTGCGGCAAATGTGGAGAAGTGTGCCGCTTCAGCGCCATCATCGTAATTGGCGATCAAGTGCTGACCTTCCCTGAACTCTGTCATGGCTGTGGGGGATGTTGGCTTCTCTGCCGTGAAAAGGCTATCCGTGAAGGTTCCCGAGAGCTGGGGGTTGTAGAGACAGGGTTCGCCGGACCGGTAGAGTTCGTTCAAGGAGTGCTCAGGGTCGGAGAAGCCATGTCCCCCCCGCTCATCAGAGCGGTGAAGGCCAAGGTCGATCCTGATAAAATAGCAATTCTCGACGCTCCGCCCGGCGCTTCTTGCCCGGTGATCAACACGGTCTCCGGCTCGGACTTCATTATCATGGTGACCGAGCCTACTCCGTTCGGGCTGAATGATTTGAGCATCGCGGTGGACGCGGTCACGCAGCTCGGCATCCCTCTCGGAGTGGTCCTGAATCGGGCCGACATCGGCGACAATGGGGTGCAGGTCTTTTGTCGCCAGAAAGACATTCCGATTCTTGCCGAAATCCCCAACGATCGAAACGTTGCCGAAGGCTATGCCAGAGGCGATCTGCTTGTCACTTCGGCCCCGAATTATATAGGTCTTTTTCTGCAAATGATTCAGAGGGTCCAAAATCTCGTGGGCAGCCAGCAGCAAGCCGTGCGGATAGGCGCTTTATGAAAGAACTGGTCATCATCAGCGGCAAAGGCGGCACGGGAAAGACATCGCTCACGGCAGCTTTCGCGTATCTGGCCCAAAGCAAGGTTCTTGCTGATTGCGATGTCGACGCCCCAGACCTACACATCCTCGCGCGGCCGGAAATCATGCAGAGAGAAGACTTCCGGGCTGGGATCAAGGCGTGTGTCGATGAGGAGAAGTGCATTCAGTGCGGAGCTTGTGTCGAAGCATGCCGCTTCGGCGCCATTTCCAAAGAGCTTCAAGTAAATCCTTTCGCTTGTGAAGGCTGCGGAGTCTGCTTTCACGTTTGCCCTGAGTCTGCAATAGCGCTGAAAGAAGCCTTGAATGGCAGTTGGTTCATTTCCGAGACGCGTTTCGGACCAATGGTTCACGCTGCCTTGCTTCCCGGCGAGGAAAATTCGGGCAAGCTCGTTGCGCTCGTTAGAAATCAGGCCAGAATGTTGGCGAAGCAAAAGCGGAGCAGATTAATACTTGTGGACGGAGCGCCCGGAGTGGGTTGCCCCGTGATTTCATCGGTTACCGGAGCGGATCACGTCGCGATAGTCACTGAGCCGACGCTTTCGGGCTTGCACGATATGAAGCGTGTGCTCACACTGGTGCAAAGCTTTCGAATCCCCGCGTCAGTTATTGTGAACAAGGCTGACATGAATCAAGAAGTGACCGGCAGGATCGAAGGAGAAGCCGAGAACCGCGGGGCTTCGGTGCTCGGCCGCATACCGTACGACGACGAAGTCATAAAGGCTATGGTTCAAAGGCGCACTGTTGTGGAACAAGCAGACGGCCCCGCGAGCACGAGTATTCGGGGCATATGGGAACGACTGGAAGCCAACGAACTGGCTCAGGAGCAGAGCGAATGAGCCAGTTGGAAGATCGAAGACGCCAAATAGAACGAATGTTATCTGAAGTAATTGATCCTGAGACAGGGTTGAGTATCATGAGAATGGACCTGATTCATGAGCTACAAGTGCGCGACCCGGGAAGAGTGAGTTTAGTGTTTCGGCCTTCGTCGCCGGTCTGTCCCATGGCGTATAGCCTCGGGAATTCAATAAGGACCAAGATTCAGGACGTGGACTGGGTGACTTCCGTGGCCATAAAGGTCGAGAACTTCAGTCGGTCGGACCATCTTGAAGGTCTACTGAACGGCTGACGTCGGGATAACCTCAATAGGACGAACATCATGCCAATTAAAGAGTACTTATGCGCGAATTGCGGTTCCACCAGCGAGCTGCTTGTGGGAATAGGGCGCAATTCCGATGAAATCCTTTGCAAATCGTGTGGCAGTGCAGAATTGCAGGAGTGCCTCTCTGCGCCTGCTCCCCCGGTGATTAGCAATGAACAAGGCCATGCCGGAAGCGGCACCTGCTGTGGAGGGACTCCCTCAAATAAGGGCTGTGTACCGGGGAGTTGCTGCGGGAATAATCCATGAAATGCTGTGGCCTGGAAACGATTGGCAAAAGGGCGGACATTCCCGGGGTTCGTTGCAGCGCCCGCCACTTTGGGGGATGATATGCAGTTAAGAGCCGTCGTCATTGTCAACGATGGCAGCCGGGCCCGGCCAATCCTCGAGAGTCTTTCTCGAAAGGGTTTTGACGGAATCATTGAAAGCGACCCCCGAGCAGTCCTCGACAAGGGCCGAGTGAATCCGCCGGACCTGTTGATAATCGAGGACCGCCTGGACGAAATGACAGGCAGCCGGTTTTTGTCCGAATTTTTGGCGATCGCCTGGACCACCGCCGCTATTCTCATATCCGATGAGGACGAAGAGGAGGTCCATCGGAGGACCGAAGGACTCGGCATTCTTGGTCACATGAGGAGTGACAGAGACATGGATAGGTTGGATAAGCTGTTGGACAGGTTTCTTGCCATGACTTTCCATGAGGGCTGAAAACCCCTTTTTCCGAAATGAGTAAAGGTTTATGCACGAAATCGTCTACAAGCCGATAGGGATTGTCCGTTCACCGTTCAAGGATGTCGAGGGAATGCCCATCCAGGCGAAAGCCGCAGCGGGGATACGCGGAACGGTCGAGTTGAATCCTGATCTTGTAACGGGTCTCAAAGACCTGGAAGGATTCTCCCACATCATATTGATCTACCACTTTCATGGCTTCCGGGGATACTCCTTGGAAGTTAGGCCGTTCCTCGACGATTCTCCCAGAGGCGTTTTCGCCACTAGGGCCCCGAGGCGTCCCAATGCTATCGGCATTTCCGTGGTAAGGCTCGATGGAATAATCGGGACCACACTTCACGTGCAGGACATCGACATTTTAGACGGAACACCAGTGCTGGACATAAAGCCATTTGTGCCGGAATTCGATAATCGGCAATCGGAAAGCGTAGGGTGGCTTAACGGTAAATTGCAGGAGGCTGATGTGAAGAAGTCGGATAGGAGATTTGAGGACCAATAACAAGGCATTGATGCTTCTGCCGCATTGCATAGGATATTGTTCAGCGACGCATACCCATTGCAGGTTCTCTGTCCAGTTAGCTTATCTTGTCCACGAATTATCTAACATCTACAGCAATGACAGGCCCCTAAATCGGACAAGAATTTTGGCAAATTCTTTATGGCATTCCCCAAAACTTCTGACATTGTCGCAAAGAGAGATTTCAAAGATTGGGTAGGGTCCGGCGTCCCTGCCGGACCGAACTAGTTGATTTGTATCAGAAAAATGAGCCGGCACGGAGGCCGGCACCTACCAATTCCCAGGAACCGCTTTTCGTAATCGCACACTATTTTTGACACTTGCTACAACCCCACGGGCCTTGCAAGCATTGTGTCCATTTAGCGGCGGCCACGGTCTCCCGTCTTTTCCTCAGGCAAAGAGCCTTTGAACCTTACCTCGAATGCAAGTTTCTCCGTAACGCCAAGCGATGCGGAAGCAGCCTTGCCCGAAACCATTTGGTCCCACAGAATGGGTGCCGGATCATTGACCGGCAGGTCCGTCGGACATACGATCAACCATCTTGAGGTCAATTGAATGGTGCCCGCTACCAGAACGGCTATGCATGATAGGATTGCAGTAGCAACCAATCCGGCCAGGATCAGGCGCCCTCGATTCTCGGCGGATGCATCCGGCTCGGGGCTCGGTTGCTCTTCCTTTTCCGACGGGGCGTCCTCTGAGCACTCTGCCGCCGTCCAGTCGTCCGGTTCTTCGGAAATGGCCGTATTTACCTTGTTCTCCTTTTCCTGCTGTTCCATGGGTCTCTCCTTTCTAGAAGAATTGTTCATGGAGGCAGTCAATTCAGTGAGGGGCTCACCCCTTATCCGAGTTCGCCGTGAAAGTCCTTAAAAGGGAAAGTCGCAACAAAAGTTGTGCCTTTGCCCGGCCTTGACCGAAAAGTGATGGACCCTCCATGCTCTCTCAAGATTTTTTGGGTCACCATCAGACCGAGACCGGTGCCCTTATCGCCTTTGGAGGTGAAAAAGTCTTCGAACACGTGGTCTTTCAGGGCCTTGCCAATACCTATTCCATTGTCTGCAACTTCGAAGATGACAGACCCGTTCTTCCCCTTCTTGGTTCGTATTTCAATTAGATGATCGTCTTTCCACAAGTCGATTTTACAGGCGTCCATCGCGTTGGTAATCAGATTTGAAAGCACTGTGTGCAAGCCGTCGGGGTCGATGATCGCGTCTTTAATGCTGTCATCTAGATCGAGTCTTATTTCAATGGCATAGCTCCTGGCGAGGTCTTTGAAAAGGCCATAGACCTCCCGCACGACCTTGTTCGGTTCAATTCTTTGCAGTTCCGGCTCCCGTTCTTTGGAGCAATAAAGAATATCCTTGACGATGTGGGAGATTTTGTCGAAATTGAACAAGACCATGTCCCAGCCTTCTTTAACCTCATCCTGATTCTTGGCCTCAATACCCTTGTTGACGACGTAAATTCCTCCTTCAAGGCCCATCATGATGTTCTTCATACTGTGAGCCATCCCTGCGACGGTCTGCCCCAGGAGAATCATTTGCTTCTGAATATCTTTTACAGAGGTGATGTTTACCGCGGACCAGACCGCGGATACGATCTGTCCGCGATCGTTGTTTAGAGGGGACGAATGGACAATGACGTTAATGCGTGAACCACTTTTGGTTGTTAACGTCAACTCTTCGCTATGGACCTGTCCGTCGAAAAACGTCTTTTGGACAGGGCAGTCCGAGCACTTGGCCCTATCAATTCCAAAGAGTTCGTAGCACTTCTTTCCCGCAGGGTCGCCGAAATCCTTGCGAGACAGGCTGTTGCTCCAAAGGACGCCCAAATCACGGTCCTGGAGCGTCACGTAACACGGTAGCGCATCAAGGAGCTTCCTGTACTGATTGTGGGCAACATGATACATGGAGCCACCAAGTCGGCCGTGTGGGGTCCGACAGCCTCAGACCGGCGAACTCGGGGTTGTTCTATACGCGGGCTGCGCTTTGTTCTCGACCACCTACTCGCCAATCGCCTTCTGGATAGTAGCAAGCAGAGCGTCCCGGTCAATGGGTTTTTCAAAGACCGCGATTGGCTTAGTGACAGCAAGGTGCCGGCCGGGTATACCGCTTATGACGATCACGGGGACGTTCTTAAACTCTTTGTCTTTCATCAAGTTTCGATAGAATCGGGTCCCGGTCTCGTTAGGCATCTGCAAGTCAAGCGTGACCAGATCGGGCTTCTCTTCCTTCAGCACTTCCAGGGCCTGTTCACCATCCCCGGCCGAACACGTGTCATAGCCGCAGTCGTTAAAGAACGTGGTCAAATACTTCACCACATGGGGCTCGTCATCCACAACGAGGATTTTTTTGGACATCGGGGCCTCCTTTCTGACCCGCTCAGTGCTTCTCGGGTTCAAAG
Source organism: Desulfomonile tiedjei (assembly GCA_016212925.1). Classification (NCBI taxonomy): domain Bacteria; kingdom Pseudomonadati; phylum Thermodesulfobacteriota; class Desulfomonilia; order Desulfomonilales; family Desulfomonilaceae; genus Desulfomonile; species Desulfomonile tiedjei. The sequence goes on along the minus strand of JACRDF010000014.1, from coordinate 123,391 downwards.
TCGGGATGGTCGTAAAGTATGGGCATTCTGTTCATGATCCATTGAAACGTAAGAATGCCGATTGTGACGACCGTAACAGTGAGAACCACCTCCATCCAGTGAGGCACGTAACGGTCTGCCCAAGCCAGATGCCAGTTGAACGCGATTATGGAGTGGTTCACCCTGTTGAGTACGATGCCGATCACAACTACGATCGCCCAGCCCCTAACCATGCGCACTCTGTTGTTTTGAACCGCATACATCAGTGCGAAGGCCGGGATCAGAACGAACCCGAGTACTTCGACCAGGTACCAATATCCGTATGCAGTTTCCAGATAACTCCAGGAATTCCCGTGGGCCAGCCCGACCGCCTTCATGAAGAAGTACGCAAAAAGCGTCACCGAAGTGGCCTTGCCCAGCCCGATGGTCACGCGATCCAGATGTGCCGGGTCATGATCTTTAATGTGCTGCGAAAAAATGCGGTGAGACGCCATGCTCTCTATTATGGTCATAGCCAACCCGCCCACAATCGCGGTCATGAAGAAGAAAAGAGGAATGTATTCGGAATACCAAAGGGGGTGAAGCTTCTCGGGCATCAACAGGAAAATGGACCCGAGAGCGGACTGATGCAGCATGGAAAGGCATACCCCGAAGATGGTTGCAGCCAGTGTGGCCTTTACGAAGATTTTGCGAAGCTTCTTGAGATTGAGCCATTCCCAGATGGCGGGACACCACTCCACAAACTGGCAGCCCAGGTACAATGCCACGTGCCATGCCACGAGAAATAGCACTGAATTCACTCCCCAGGAGACTACCATAGGGTAGGGGATCCGATAGTACCTGCCCAGGTCGAAGGTCAAAGCAATGATAGCAAAAAGGTAACCGAGAAAACCCGTGAGCACCGCTGGTCTGAAGAGGAAGCCGTACTCTTTCATCCCCATGAGATGAACAGCGGTCCCTATCACAAAGCCGCCTGCGGCAAGGGCCACTCCACACAGCATGTCGAAGCCGATCCAGATGCCCCATGGATTGTTGTCCGACAGGTTCGTGGACGGCCCCAGACCGTAGATCAGCCGATACATGATAACAGGTATCCCGATCGCGAGGATAAAGGCCGCAACAGCATTAAACGGCGTATAGTTGCTCCTGAGATACTCTTTGAAGGTCATGCCAAGGAAGAGCTTTTCCTGAACCCATGTGGGCTTGAACTCTGTCGTGACCGCAGTTGCGTCCATTATTTGCCCTCCTTCTTCTTCTCAAGAGCCTGCTTGATCTCTTCTTCAACCAGGCGATCCCTGCGTTTCTTGAAACTGTAAAAACCCATGGCCAGCGCAGGGATCACAATGAAGACCGGCGCTACCAGCGACAGGAAAGGCTTGCTCATAGAAGGGATAGGCACGCTTCCCAGGTCTGTCCTGAAGCCTATCATATTGAACGGAACGGCGGAGAGGTACATCCAGCTAGTGCCTCCCACCTCATTCTCGCCATATACGTGATTCACATATCGGCCGGGGTTGTCCCGGATCTTCTTGTGCGCCAGGTCAATTAAATCAGTTCTTTTGCCGAAGGTCATGGTCTCCACGGGACAAATGCCTACGCAAGCCGGCACCTCGCCTTCCTTGGTGATCCTATCGAAGCAGAACGTGCATTTGGTCACTTCCGGGGTGAAGGCGTTGTAGTACTGATACGCGGGCATATCGAACGGGCATGCGGCCATACAGTACCGGCAACCTACGCAAAGGGATGCGTCATAAGTCACAGCTCCCACCGGCTGCTTGGTAAAGGCTTTGACAAAGCAAGAGGAAGCGCACCCAGGCTCGTAACAGTGCATGCACTGCTTCTTCACGTAGATGTGTTTTGAGCCATCTCTCGGATTCTGGAATCGGTTCACCACGGTGAACGTGTCTGCATTTGTCCTTCGGATCTTCTGGAACACTGCCTGATCTTTTTCGTACTCTCTGAGGGCCTTCTGGTCCGGCAGCTTGTTCCAGTCCTTGCAAGCCCATTCGCAGCGTCGACATCCGATGCACACCGTGGTGTCGACCAAAACCCCGAATTGATCGGGGTAGCCGCGGAGAGTTGCAATATCGGCCAAAGCCGAGTTGTTCGATCCCAGAGCGGTTGCGATTCCGGTGCCGGCAAGGATCTTTAGGAAAGTCCGTCTATCTGAATGCATGGTAGAACCTCTCCTGTGGGCGAGTTCCTGAATTAAGCTAGGCTGGAGCCTCCGGCGACTTCAATCTTTCTCCTTGTAGGTCAAGAATCTCCAAAACGAGATGAACACGAAGAGGTAGACGATCACCACCAGGTATTCCATTCCTTTTGTCAAGGTATAGAATTCATGGAGAATGTTGGGCATAGCTGCCTCCTTTTTCCGGGAACCTTCGAGCGCGCAATCACTTGGTTCCTGCAAGCGGTGGAATGACACCTGCCGCCTGGACTTCTTCCTTTGCCGGGTGACACTTTACGCATTCCAACGCAGCAGGTTTCTGTTTCATGGCCTCGTGGCATCCAATGCACTGGCGGTGGTACGCCGGCATGATGCCGGGTTTTCCAAGCGCAACAGGATCAAAGGACCTATTGTGGCAAGTGCTGCATTTAGGAGCTTTAACGGCCGCCTGTTGCAATTCGCCTCTGTGGTGGCACCCGGCGCAAAGAGTCTGTTCCTTGGTTGCATGGAACCACCGAGCGAGAGAACTCTCGTTGGAAATGCCAACCAACTTGTTCACTATCTTCAAGTGCGGGATTTCCGCGGGTTTGAACTCCTTTTCCAGGAGCTTTATCTGGAGCTTCTCAGGGACCTTTTCTTTGTCCAGGAACAAGGGCATGTGCGGAACTTCCAACGTTTTGCCGCCAGATGGTCCTCGGTGGCAGACAGGGCACGAGGAGCTTGGCATGCCGTTGCCCATCCACTGGTGGCATCCCGCGCATTTCTGGTTCTCTTTTGCTGTTGTGTGACAGCCTACGCAAGCCTGTCTTGCATCGGGTCTGTGAAAAGCCCTCTCATAGCTCACGCCGCCGCCTTTCTTGAGGTCGCCGACTGAACCATGGCAGTTCTGGCACTTCTCAAGAGAGTGGTGGTGGCATGTGTTACAGAATTGTGCCCGTGGCTCATGAGACTTGTGGTTGAAGGGAACAGCCTTCATTCTCACCGGAACGGCAGCCGCGGAAGAGACGACTGGTTGAAGGGGCGCCTCGCTTTGCTCCGTTGCAGCCAGTGAGAGGTCGATCACGTCTTTCTGCCCTCGCACGAGGCGAGGAATCTTTGAGATCTCATCAGGCGTGAGTTCCTTGTGTTCGCCGTGACAGCCGCGGCATTCGAACGGGCCGAAGCGTTTCGTGTCCTCTGCTGTTAGCGTTGTTCTGCCTTGTTGAGCCAGTTCGGCCTTGACCTTTTCGGCCACTTTCATGTGGCAGCCAATGCACGCTGAATGGGCCGCCTTCTTCATGGATCTGGCATTCCGATCGTCCTTGGCCTTGTGGCACGCTCGACACGAATTCTCGCTGTCCTTCTTGTAGATGAGCTTTTTTTGCTTTTCATCGTACGTGTGGTGGCACAACTCGCATCTATTGCCCGAGATTTCTCCCACAACCTGGACCTTTTCAGTCACATTCAGTTGGTCGGGCCGGTCGAATTTCTTGGCTGCTTCCGCATGCTTGGCGTGGCGGGCATAGTTAAATATAGGACTCCATGCCCAGTTTATCTTCTGAATTTGGGGCTTCCTCTTGTGACACGAGCCGCACAGGCCGATGTCCGGACCTGTCTTTGTCCCCTCGGCAGCCGTCTTTCTGTGGCAGCTCACGCATTCATTGTGATTAGCGTACATGATCGAGGTCTTGTCGCTCTCATCAATGATGCCCTTCGGGAATTTGAAGATCTTGACTTCCGGGTTTTCCAGACGCCTGTCTGTTTCCTTGATGACGTGGCAAACGGTGCAGTCCTGGCTCTTGGTCTGTTTCAGAGCCGTCGTATGCCGATCGTGGTCAAAAGGCACCGGCGGACGTTCCAGTTCAGGCGCTCCGCCTTTGTGTTCTATAAAGAGGGGAAGATGAGAACTTCTGGAAGGAGCAGAGCTTCCTAGCTCTGTGCTGTGGGCAATTCTCATCTCCCCAAACACGAACCCCACCAGTAAAATTCCTAAAATCAAGCCTGCTTGGTTGAGCCGCCTCATGAGCCACCCCTTATCGATTGCGAATCGGTGACGAAAAAGGCTTATTCCGCCTTGAGTTCATCCGGGATCTCCATGACCTGCATGAGGATCTCGATCAAGAACCTCACGTGCATTCCCAGCTTATAGCCACTGATTATGTCCTCGATGCCGGCGTGACAATTGTGGCACGGTGTTATAACGATGTGAGCTTTTGTGGCGGCCAGTTGCTCCGCCTTGACACTGTTGCCTTTGACCCTCGAGGTTTTCCAGGGAGGACCGCAATTAATGACACCCCCGCCCGCGCCACAGCAATAGTTGTGCTCAAAATCCGGTTCCGGAGGCGGCCTGAAATCAGCGCACGTGGCTTGAATTACTTCACGCAATTTCGTGCCTAACCCTCTCCCCCTCACAATGTTGCACGGTTCCTGAAGAGTAACTGGCTCCTCGAATTTGCGGGCAATCTTGATTCTTCCTGAAGTGATCAGCTCGTGGTAGAAGTCCACGGCGTGGATGACAGGAACCGGCGGCTCTCGCCAACCAAGCCACTTGGGCCCATCGTACACCGCGCCTCTGAAGGCATGGCCGCATTCTCCCATCACGATTCTTTTCGCTTTCAATTTTAAGGCCGCTTCGTGATGGGCTCGTTCCACTCGCCCCATGATTTCGAAATCGCCTGCAAACATTGCCATATTGCTGTTGTCCCATCCGTCCTGGGACGGCATGGTCCAATCTACTTTTGCCACGGCCATGATCTGGGCAATGTTGCCGATTAATTGAGCAAGGATCTTAGGCTCGGGAGCAATCACGGAGTAGAAGACGTCAGCGCCTTCTTTGTCCAAGGGTATCCGCGCTGTGACGATCTCGGATCTTGCATCCTCTTCTTGCCACTGGAGGGTGTCGACCCACTCGTCCTGTTTCACCCACATCTGGTTCATCGTAGCGGCATGACTGTTGACCGTGTCCTGTAGGAATTGAGGAACGATTGTCAGTTGGTAGCAGATCCTTCGAACCACGAAGAGTAAATAGGCTATATCAACCCCGAAGGGACAGTACATGCTGCATTTTCGACACCCATTGCATTCTGTCTGAGCAATCCTGGAGCACTCTTTAAGAAAATCCGCGTCCACTCTGCCTTTCTTCTTGAGGATCTCCCAAAGGGTTTGCTTGACCTTGCCTACAGGGGAAAAACGGGGGTCACGATCGTTCGACAGGAACCAGTGGCACGCGTCGGAACAGAGCCCGCAATGGACGCAGGTGTTCAGGTATATTCGGAACCTGGCCGCGGTTTCCCGGTCTATCACCCTGTTGATGACTTCCGCTATCTGCCCTTTGGTGAGGTTCTCGGCATTCCGATCCAGGCCGGGATCGGAAACGACCGGGATTTCTGGTAGCATTTCTGCCGGTAAGCCCATCGTTTGCCTCCATAAGACTTTCGGGCGTTTACCAGTCCCTTGCATGGCGGACTGCGCCGAATTCAGACCCCATGTACGCTCGAGTGAACGGAAAGAACAGCATGTGGCTCAGCCTGGTAAAAGGTATTGCCATCAGCATTGCGGCCCCTGAAATCATGTGGATGACCACCATGGTCTCGTAGTCGAACCATTGGCGGTGAGCAATGAAGCCGGTGACAAAGGGAGCCGCGACCACCGCGAGTAGCACATAGTCGGACGCGGAGGTGACAAACCGCACCTCCGGCAGCATCCAACGCCGCACCAGAAAGAAAATCGCTGCGAATATGACCAGTACGGTCAACCAGTCCGCGGCCTTCTCCGAAACGGTCACCCAATGCAGCCCCCAGGAGGCCGAAAACATGACCACGTGAGCGGTGAGAAAAATAGGAAGCAGAACCAAACATATATGGAACGCGAAGGTGACAAGGGTTGTTTCGTACCGCATCCGCATGTTCTTGGAAGCAAACGGAATTAGCCAGTGAAGCAGCGAGCGAAGGCCGTACTTGAGACTCATGTACGGTAAAACGACTTTGTCTTTCTTGGCCATTTTAAGCATGCTAAGGAACTGGTAGATCATTCCGCCCGCGAAGACGATAAATGCTATCCAGACCAACGGTCCGCTGACGAAGGTGTACATCCGCGATCTCCTCCGGTTAACCGAGCAGTTGTTTCACCGGCACCACTTTTCGAAAATACCTTCCTAATTCCACGGCCTTGAGCAGGAGCCTGGAGCCGTCAGGGCTGAAAACGGGCTCAGAAATGTGCTGGCAACCCAGCGTCGCGACCCTGCCGTTGACCACAAGAAAGTGCTCGTTACCTTGGGCGGCTTTTGCCGCCACAATTTCTCCATCAGGACTGAAAACGGGGTCCCAAACCATGTCGAAGTCCTCGGGCCAGGGCACACCGTCAACCGCAATTGTCCATCTGTTGTTTTCCTTCACAACCGCGGCTATCTTGCGTCCGTCGGGGCTGAAGACCGGGGCAAGGACGGCATCGCCGAAAGTGGTCTGCCAGGTTTTTCCATCCACGGCTACGGTCCAGCGTCCAAAGCTCGGTGCAACCACCGCTGTTAATTTGTTGCGGTCAGGACCGAATTTCTGATGCCAAACTTGGGCGAAAGATCGGTTCCAGATGGGCTTCCCATTGAGGAGGAGCTGCCAGCCTTGGGATGTGAGACAAGGCGCCACCACATCATGACTGCCGGGAACGAAGACAGGTTTCCAGACCGCCCTGAAGGTTTCAGTCCAGGGGATTCCTTCAACCGCGATGGTCTGGAGATTGGATTGCATCCTGACCTCTGCTGCCACTTTCCCTCCGTCATCACTGAAAACGCAGTCCCACACGTTGAGAAAGTTCGCATCCCATGCCCTTCCGTTTACAGCCAGGCTCCAGATCCCCTCTTTGAATTTCCAGATGTCACCTTCGGAAATCGGTTCGATCTGCACGTTCCCTGCGGTCTTCAAACCGTCGGGGCTGATTTCGCAGCTTCTCATCTGGATGAAGGCCGACTCCCACGGCTCTCCGTTCAGCACAACACTGTAACCGTCCGAGGTCTTGACGTTCGCGGCGATTCCTTTTCCATCCGGACTGAAACGCAAATTCCAGACATACTCGAATGTTTGCTCCCACGGCTCGTCTTCTTGAATCACTGTCCACTCGTCTTCGTTCATGCCAATGCATGACAGGCGGCCATCGGGACTAAATTGGAGAGCCCAGAGCTTTTCAAAGGTGTTCGACCATGGTTCTCCGTTCACGCATACAGTGAAGGATTCGTCTTCCGTCTTCACAATCGCTGCCATGCGCTCCCCATCCGGGCTGGTAATGATTTCCTGGACTTCGGGAAACGCCTGGCGCCATGCATCCAGGTCAGCCGTCAACTTGGAAGAGGTTTCCCAGTCCCATTGACTATTCACTTTCATTAATCCGGATTCTTGCATCAGCCCCTCCGTTGCAGGAGAGATGTCCCGGGCCAAAACCGGATTGCGAGCCCGTGACAAGGTTCGACCGGTAGTCGGCCACGAGAATTAGAATGTGCTTGATACCAGTTCGCCATTTTCCTTATAAGACAGGCGGCATATCTCTTCCGCTGCGAACGGCGGACCTGACTTCGCTCCAGAGACATGCCACCTGTCCACCCAAAGTCAGGTTATTTATTGCGAACTGGTAAGAGGCAATGCCGCTTCTTTTCCGGCTGGAAGTTCCGCGACGCTCTCCCTGGCCGGCTGGATAGCTGTCTTGACCCTGGTCCCCGAGGACTGTCCGGGCGGGAGCACTATGGTGAAAGTGCTGCCCACACCCTGTTCGCTGTCGAAGGATATGGTGCCGCCATGTTCCGCGACGATTTTGCTCGTCACGAGGAGGCCCAGGCCCGTTCCTCGACTTCCTTTGGTCGAGTAAAAATTCGCAAAGACCTTCCGTTTCGTGTCTTCGCTCATTCCCAGACCGTCATCGGAGACCTCGTAGACCAGGTCTCCGTCAGAATCCTGCTTCGTTCTTACGATGATGCGATGCTCAACTTTCTCGGTGTCGCTCTCGCATGCGTCAATGGCATTGGCGATAAGGTTTGACAGGCAGGTGTGGATGCCGCGCTGGTCGAGAAAGACCTTAAACACTTGACCAACCTGTGGATCGAAGTCTCGCTCGATGACAATCGAGTTCTCTTGTGCTCTTGCCTCGAACAGGGCACACACTTCTTCGGCAAGCAGGTTGGGGTCGGTCTCCTGATATTCCGGGGCCCTTTCTTTGGAATAACTCAGCAGGTCCTTGACCAGGACCGATACGCGACCAATGTTGTTGTGGATCATTTTCCAGCCGCGCTGAAGCAACGCATTGTCCTGGTCCTCGAAAGCCGTCTCCACCACAAAGACGCCGCCTTCCAGACCCGTAACTATGTTCTTGATGCCGTGAGCCAGACCGGCCACAGTCTGGCCAACCACCGCCAGTCGATCAGAGGCCTGTTTTTCACGCTCCAGTTTCTTGAAAGTTCGAAGGTCCTGGAAGAAGCCGACAGCGCCTGCTGTTTTGCCGCCTTCGAAAAGAATGACCCCGGAAAAGCGAACAGGTATTGACTCGCCGTCTGTGGAATTCACCACAGTCTCGTGGGCAATCAGCCGGGGATCGCGAATTTCACGCCCCACGTGTGAACCGATGATCATGTCGAGAAATTGTTTGGGAAAGTATTTGTCGATTTGAGCATCCCCGACCACATCCGAGGCTGGATACCCAAAAAGATGCTCTGCTGCGACATTGTAGATGGTCACACGGCCTCGATCGTCCGTCGCGATGATCCCATGAATGGAGTTTTCGATCAGGTTGGTTTGAAAATCCCGAGAGGCCTCCAAGGCCCGTTGAAGCCTGACCCTGTCGCCGATATCCACGGCGATTATCATCGCATAGAGCACCCGGCCGCTGTCATCCACAATTGGGGTGGTGTAGCTCAAGTAATTGGTTTCTTCACCCGTAACCTTCAGCCCACAATGCTCCCTTCCGGATACTTTGCCCTCTTCAAACGTGATTCCCACGTGGCAGTCTTCGCATTTGGCCCTGCGTTGCTTGAATACTTCGTAACACTTCATTCCTATGGTGCCCTTGAAGAGGTCACGCATGTAGGAGTTTTGGCGCACGATATCGAAGTTCTTGTCGATAACGCATATGAAGCAAGGCACTTGTTCGAAAAGATTCTTGTATTCCCAGCGGCTGCGAACCAGTTCCACGGTTCGTCTTCTGATCTGATCTCGCATTACATTGAACGCCTGAGCGAGTTCCCCGAGCTGATCCTCGGAGTCCACGGGCACTTTGTACGTGAAATCCCCTGCCGCTATTTTCTTGGTGGCGTCGCGCAGCCGACTGACAGGTTTGTGCACTTTGGCAGCAATGTAGACGACTATCGTCCCGAGAACCGCAGCGAAGGTGCCTGCACCGAGAAGGACAATGCTGAACACCAGAGACCGCACATGATAATCAAAGCCCTTAAGTGACATCCCCATATCGAGCACCCCGAGGACCTTGTGGTCCTTGGGATGCACATGGCACGCAGCGGTGTAACAGCTCTTCTCGTTGTATATGGGGGTTATCATCCCCAGCACCCGATCGTTCCCGTGATAGTGGACTCGCGTCCTGCTGTCCGTGACGACCTCGCTGAAGGGCTTGTCCTCCGAATGACACACAAAACAGGCCTCCGCTTTCTTATCCACCTTTGTCCCCACTTCTACCGGTTGGCTGGAGAACTTGATGGCGCCTTCGTGGTCATAGATCCTGATATCCGAGATCTCTTTCTGACTGCCGATATTACCGATAATGCTTCGGGTAGCTTCTCTGTCATCCTGGAGCATACTGTGGTTCGTAGCGTTGATTACCGCGGCGCTGAATCTTTCCGCCTCCCGGATCACCTGTTCAAAATAGAAGTCCTGCTGAATGTCGAGGACGAGGTAAACGAAAATAACGTACGAACAGAGCAGTATCCCGGCTACGCTGAGGGCTATCCTGGCTCCCAGACTTCGGGAGACGGAAGTCCACTTCTGCTTGACCCAACCCACGTTGACCCCCACTTTCCGGCGACCGCAGCTTCTTCCTGCGGATAGAAAGGTCTGGGGCCTATTCGCCTAGTACCTCTTTTACCGCTTTCAGGAACTGTTCCTTGTCGATCGGCTTCTCGATGTACCCCTGAGGGGGAGCTATGGAGCGTTCCCCCACGAATTCTTTGAAGCCTTTGAACTCCCATGGCTCCACAGCCTCAATGCCCGTCACCATGATGACGGGCAATAGCTTGAGTTGCTCGTCTTTCCTCATTTCTCGATACATTTTGATGCCGGTCTTCTCAGGCATCAGCAGATCGAGACAGACAAGGTCCGGCTTTTCTTCCATAACCTTTTTCATCCCCTCTACGCCGTCGCACGCCTCGCAGACCACGTAGCCGTTCTTTCTCAGCAGTGTGCCGAGGAATGTGAGGATGTCCGGTTCATCGTCTACGACGAGGATCTTTTTAGGCATGGCCGGTCCCTCCTTCTTGGGTGCCTCCGGCGGCAGCCATCCCTGCGATGGGGATGCCTATTTCGCGTGCCGCCACGTTGATCCACTGCGAGTTAGAGCAACTGCCGTGCCATCACGCTCAAGGGTTCACGTTAAGATCACCGTGAATAGTTAACGTACTGAAATAGATGGTTATTATGGAGACAAGGCCTTGACGATTAGGAAAATATCGGGCGGGTGAATAAAGGGTAGGGGAGAAGGGTCGCACAACTAAACGTTTCAAGCCTGCGACGCCAAAACCGAGGTTTAAGGTAAGTTGCTGACATAGCGACGATTGCTTCACGTCTCACGGATGAAACGTTCACGGAAGATGCAACTATCTGTCGATCCCAAACTTTTCCATTTTCCTCCATAGCGTAGCCCGGCTCATGCCGAGACGCCGCGCCGCAATGTGCTTCTTCCAGTCAGCAGCTTCCAGTTCCTTGACGATCAGTTCCCTTTCCACCAGATCAAGTTGCTTCTGCGTTCCTCTGGACTTTTTCGGTGGAACTGGGGGTGCAGCGTTGGCAATATGATGAGGAAGGTCCGCGTCGTGGAGCAGCAATCCTCTGCAATGAACAAAAGCGTGCTCTATGGCGTTGGCCAATTCCCTTACGTTGCCGGGCCACGAATAGTTTTCAAGGACTTCCAATACCTGGTCTGCGATTCCCTGGATGTTCCTTCCCATCTGCTTGTTGAACTTCCTGATGAAGTGCCCCACGAGAAGAGGCAGGTCCTCAACGCGCTCGCGTAACGGCGGAAGGTGCAGAGGGAAAACGCTCAAACGGTAATAGAGGTCGTCGCGAAACGACCCGTCCAGGACCTTCTGGTAAAGGTCCTTGTTTGTGGCCGTTATCAGTCTGATGTTCACCTTGATACTGCGGTTGTCACCGACCCGTTGAAACTCCCTTTCCTCAAGGACCCTGAGGAGCTTGACCTGAATCGAAGGGCTCACTTCTGCGATTTCATCCAGGAACAACGTCCCGCCGTTGGCCAGCTCGAATTTTCCTACATGATCCCTGATCGCGCCGGTGAAGGCGCCTTTGGCATGTCCGAAAAGCTCCGATTCCAGGACCCCTTCGGGCAGGGCGGAGCAATTTACTGCCACAAACGATTTGGCTTTCCGCGGGCCGTAGAAATGAAGCGCCCGAGCAATAAGTTCTTTTCCGGTGCCCGACTCTCCCTCAACAAGAACCGTGGTATCAGTGTTTATCAGCGACCCCATGATCTCGAAAACCTTCTTCATGGCATCGCTCCGGCCTACTATCTTCGTGTACCCGTAGTGCCGCTGCAATTCCTCCTGCATCCAATGAGTCTGGGTGACATCGCGAAAAGTCTCCAGGCCCCCTATGATGTGGCCTTCCGCATCGTACAGGGGGGCCGCGTTGACCATGATGTGGACCACTTCGTTGCGTTTGTTCCTGATGGCAACTTCGACATCCCGATATGGATGGCCGCAGGAGAGCGCTCTATCAACCGGACAATGCTCTCGACAAAGAGAAGTCCGAAAAATCTTCATGCACTCTTGGCCGACCACTTCCTCTTTGTGAAAACCCGTTATTCTTTCGGCAGCCCGATTCCACGAGCCTATTTTCCAGTCTTTGTCCAGTGTCAGCACGCCTTCGGAAATGCTGTTAAGGATCGCTTGAAACAACTGCTGGTTTTCCATCTTCTCTACCCCCTTGTTTTCGTGGCACCATGGGCATGGAGAGCGTGGAACTTTGGCCTCGTCGATCGGGAAAGCCAAGCGAGAAGATCAGTTTTACCGACCTCCGCCACCGAACCTGATAGATCGGATGGCAGAAGGTCTTCTGTCTCGTTCTCGGCATTATAATGGGATACCGGACCCACTTCAGGTCCGTCTATGTTCAAGTATAGTTGCAAAATACGGACCAAGCAACGACGTATTGACAAGGCGATCTCGTGGCGGCGGAGCAATAATTTAACAACCGTGAATTTAGGCGGCCTGCAAGATTTTCAAAAGCATTCGAAAAACGAAAGGCCCTCATGCATGGTAGGAACAAAGGGGCCTCTCAATCACTATTGCAGTAGGTAGGTATTACAACTATCAGACACCAACCAGGTGTGGCTGTTCCAAAGAAAAGGAACAAAAGAAGCAAGAAGCCCTTGGGAAACCCCATAGAGGCCTGGAAAGCAAGCGCGGGCAGGCCACCGAGGTTTCTTGCACATCAAAGTTCAAATTAATGGCTGAAGCGCGGCAGGAAGTTCGGAAATGCTGTTAAGCACCCTGCGTGGAGCAGTTTGCGCGAGCTCTTCAGCGGAGAAAATCCGTCCCGCCACGGCAAACGCATCCATCCCCGCGTTGGCAGCGGCCTTGACATCAATGGGCGAGTCCCCGACATACACCGTGCCGTCTGCACTGGCGCCAACCGACCTCATGAATTCCTCGAACATCTCACCCGCCGGTTTGGCCTTGAAACCGTCCTCCGCTCCTATGATGCGGGCCATATTCTTCGAAAAGCCAAAGTGCTCGGCCATTCTCCTGGCGTATTCGCCGCGCTTATTGGTGATTATGCCTTGCACGATATTTCCATTCAGGGTTTGCAGGGCGTCCAGTGCGCCGGGCATCATGGAAGCCTGCTTGAGAAAGATCCGGTCGTAGTAATCTCGAAATACCTTGACGCCAAATTCGGCTTCCTCGGGCTTCAGGTAGGACCGAACAAAGTCTTTCAAAGAAATGCTTGTGACCCGAGCCACCTCTTGCTCGGTCATCAGCGGGTAACCGAGCGTCGAGAACATATGATTAAATGCGGCGGTTATGGTTCCGATGGAGTCTACCAGGGTGCCGTCCATGTCGAAGGTTACCGCTGCTACGCGTCTGGTGAGGAGCCGAGGTACATCCCGGAAGCCTTCTATGCGCACTGCGGGGATGCCGGTACGAGCACAGTACACGAACAAATCATGCAGAGCCAGGACCACATCGGCCTCTCCCGCGGCATGTCTGTCCGATTCCCCGTCCCCGATTAGTACGATCCTGTCGTAATCCGGCCGAAACCGTCGCACCACGTTCAACTTGCAGGTCCCGCATGTGCCGCAAGCAGGGTTGTAGTGGGGGCTTGCCATCGACACCGAGGCGTCCGGTCCAAACCTCATCTCGTTGGCAAAGATCTCCAAGCCTCGGATATTGTGGTTGTTGAAAAGCGCCTTGATGGTGGCATCGAAGCCATCGGAAACGATCTTTACGTCGATGCCGTTCTCCGATGCCCACTGGAGGAAGTGCGGAAAGTGCGGATCAAGGGACGCGTGGCTCAGGACGAATTTTTCAAGGTCCTCCTGCGTCATCCTCATCATCGGGGCTATCGCGCGATAAACGGCCAAGGAGCCTATCTCGCCCCGAAAGTACCTTTTTACCTGAAACCGCCATTCCGGGTCTGTCAGATGATCCCTGACCAGGCGGTTCACAGTGTCCTTTGTGGACACGGTGCCGTCAAAATCGCACAATATAAGGATGCGGGGGGTCTTTTTTGTCTCAGGCATGGAACTGTGCTTCCAAACTCGCGGTGGGTGGGCCAAAAAACAACGCTTTATAGTAAACAGTACAATTCAGCTCAGGAGATCTCCAATACTTCATATTCGCGGAGCCCGTTCGGGGTCTTGACTTCAACCACGTCATTAACTTCTTTTCCGATCAGGGCCTTTCCAAGAGGCGAGTCTATTGAAATGATTCCCTTGGAGATGTCCGCCTCGTCCTGCCCAAGGAGCTTGTAAACTTTCTGTTCACTGGTGTCCACGTCTTCGATGGTGACGGAGGTTCCGAAAACGATTCGATCGGTTTGAGGCAGGGCCGCCAGATCAATCACCTCACATGCCGAAAGCCTTGCCTGGAGGTCTCTCACACGAGTTTCAATAAGGGCCTGCTTTTCCTTGGCGTAAGTGTACTCGGCATTTTCCGACAAATCCCCGTGACCGATCGCTATTTCAATCTCTTTGATAACACTAGGTCTTTCTACACGAATGAGCCGGTCGATCTCTTCCTTTAACTTTTTGTGCCCTTCCGGGGTAATAGGACGTCTTTTCGCACCCATCGTCTATTCCTTTTGCACTACAATCAAATTCGACCGCGGATTCTGACGCGGTCGGCTGTCGAGGTTCGCAGCAATCGAGAACAAGAACGTCCCTTCGCAACTGCTGCCCTCTTCCTTTTGTAACAGAGTCGCCTCCCGCGGTCAACAGCCGGGGATTCTGGTCAAGAATATGGTTGATTTGCTGGCAGGCCGGCAATTTTAGCCGGTGCATTTGATCTCTTAGTGTGGGACAGGCTTTCCAGCCTGTCATTATTGGCCCTTTAGGAAAGGCAGGCTGGAATCCCGCGAGTGGCGGGACTGCCCCACAAAAAACAGAGGGTTCCCCGAAAGACTGATACTAATTCGCTATTAAGCTGGCGATATCGGCAAAGGCCTGCACGCAAATCGCATCACGGTTCCGTTATTTCTTCACCGCTGCGTTCGACACCGTATCCGCCAAGTTCGAGGACTCTTTTCTTGAACGACGGGCCTCGAAGCACCTCCAGTAGGATTTTGATTTTCTCGTCCTCGACGTTTTCCATTGGGATTACAATATCGTATTGCTCGGTTGCCACGGGGATGAAGTCAAGTCCCAAGGCTTTCGCGGCGGCCAGAACCCCCATGCCGACGTCCGCGACTCCTGACAATACCGCCACCGCAACTGAGGTATGAGTGTACTCCTCCATTTGATAGCCCGTGATTCCGTCAGGGTCTAAACCGGCCTTGTCCAGGCAATAGTCCAACAACACCCTGGTCCCCGCGCCGGCTTGACGATTAATAAACGTTACTTCCTCTCGAAGCAGGTCTTCGATGCCACGAATGTTTTTCGGATTGCCCTTAAGGACCATGAAGCCTTGTTCCCTCATCACGCAGTGGAAGACTTTTACCGGCACGTCGGGAATATGCCTTTTTATGTACGGCCAGTTGTAAATACCCGTCTCAAGATCCAGCAAATGTGACGTGGCCATGTGAGCGCTGCGGCTCTTGAGTGCCAGCAAGCCACCGAGGCTTCCCACGTGGCTGGATGAGAGGTAAACGTTGTGGGGGATCAACTCGTCAGCGATCAGGTCAAGAGTGAGGTCGTGGCTACCTATGCAAACCACGGTTCGCTCTATCTCCGCGACGGGCCTCAACAGCTCCACTTCAACCGCGGCTGACTGGTCTATCCCTTCACTTCGTGCAGGAATACGAAGGATGCCGTCCGCGCGCGTCAGCGTTGTGATGGAGCCCGCGCCGCGGGGCAGGGGTGCGGCGATCACCCTTCCACCGACTTTACCCAGCTTGACACGGAAGAATTCCTCCCGACCGAGTTTGGAGGGTATTTTTCTGGCCGTTACGGCCGGAATTGTGGGTCTGTGATGGTGAGGCAGCCCCAGCATGGTGTGGAGGACCGGAAGAGCAAAGACCTCGAACGACAGGACCGCTGAAACCGGATATCCTGGGTTGCCGATGACGGGCTTGCCGTCCACGATGCCGAGTATTGTCGGCTTGCCCGGCATCATGGCCACGCCATGGACAAGAACTTGGCCCAACTCCCCTATGGCCGCGGCCGTGTAGTCCTCACTCCCCGCGGAAGACCCCGCGTTCATCACCACGAGATGCGCGTCGGAGCGAACGCCTTCCATTATCGCTGATTTGACCTCAGCAAAAGTGTCCGCTACTATCGGGGTCCTTCTGGCAATGCCACCAGCCTGCTCAACAAGCCCGGCTAGGACAACCGTATTGAACTCCAGACTTTTCCCCGGCGCGGGGTCCCTCTCGCTGAGTGTGTCCGCTTCAACAAGCTCGGACCCCGTGGGGATCAGCACCACGCGAGGTTTCTCTATGACTTCTACTGCAGCTATGCCGCCTGCCAGCAGGGCACCTAGCTCGTACGCGGTTATGCAATGGCGTCCCGGCATGATCATTTCCGATGCAACAAAGTCCTCGCCGACCCTGCGGACATTCTCCCAGGGCACCAGCGCCTGGTCGATCTCGAAAGTCTCATCATCCAGGAAGTGGACGTTTTCTATCATGACCACGGCGTCGACGTGCGGGGGGAGCGACCGACCGGTGTTCACCGGCCAGGCGTCACTGCCTATTCGCAATTTCATGGGGTTGTCAGGCCCAGCGCCGAAGGTGCTTTCAGCAATCAGTGCGAACCCATCCATGGCCGCGGTGTGAAAATGCGGGGACGAGAGTCGGGCATAAACCGGGCCGGCTGTGACCCTGCCTCTGGCCTCAGCCACCGGCACCCTTTCAGACCGTGGAAAGTTTCTCCTGTCGAGATGGGCCAAAAATATCGCCAGGCCTTCTTCGGGAGGCTTCATGTCCAGGTAAATGTTTCTTCTCAAGGCTCTCCTCGATCCAATCGGCAAACAGGCTTACGGTGACCTCATCGCCTTTGTACAAGCCTTCGCAATCCGGTTCGATCCTCACATAGCCGTGCGCACGAACCATGGCCGAGATCACCCCCGACTTGCCGGGAACGGGAACGGCAACTATGCCATCCCTTTGTTCTTGCAGCCGTACTCTTATGAAATCCAGCCTCCCTTCCTTGGAAGGAACATTGCGGCTCAGGATCGCTTGAACGGTAGGGTGCAAGAACGGACTGACCACATCTTCGCCTTCAAGGCGCCGAATTAGAGGTACAACGAACTGTTCAAAACAAACCATCGCGGACACAGGATGACCAGGCAGCCCGACGACCGGCCGATGGCCTATCCTGGCTAGAATCAAAGGTTTTCCCGGAGATACCGCTACCCCGTGAAGCAGGATCTCCGCATCGTCATAGGATTCAATGGCCTCGATTACCAAATCCCGGCTTCCCATAGAACTGCCGCCGGAGATGAGAACAATGTCCGCACTCCGAACGCCTTGCTCGATTAACAAAGACAGCTCCCGCAGTTTGTCCGGAGCAATACCGATCCAAACGGGATGCGCATGGGCTACTCGTACGGCCGCGCTCAATGTATGGCGATTCACGTCTCTTACGCATCCGGGTGGCGGCTCTTCTTCGACCGGAACTATTTCATCCCCTGAACTTATGACCGCGACGCCAGGCCTGCGATAAACTTTGATCGTCGATCGGCCCATCGCTGCCAGGAGTCCTATATCTTGTGAACGCAGCCGATGACCGCCTCCGAGAAGAGCTTCCCCCCGCTTGAAATCCTCCCCTTTGCGAACAACATTGTCGAATGGGGCAACTGCCTTGAGAATTTCAACGGTGTTCGAGTCCAGTTCTTCCACGTGCTCGACCATTACCACCGCGTCCGCGTTGGAAGGGAGCGCCCCACCTGTCCAGATGCGCACCGTCTGGCCCCGCTTCAGCATGACGCCGTGGATTTCACCCATCGCCACCTCGCCGACAACCGTGAACAAGGCCGGCATGGTTTCCGTCGCCCCAAACGTGTCCATCGATCGGACGGCAAATCCGTCCATTGTGGAGCGATCAAAGCTCGGCCAGTCCTCGCTGGCCTTCACAGGTTCAGCCACGACGCGGAAGAGGGCCTTGTCGACGGAAATCACCTCCGTGTCCAGAGCCGTGAAGCGTCTCAGGAGACCCCTCGCCTCGTCCGCACCGGCCGCCTTAAGAAAAGGCTTGAGCATGTGTATTCTCTTCAGGTCAAATAGGGAGCTTAACGGGACAAAGCATAGCAGCATGGCAGGCCTATGTCAAAAATGGCTGAACCCCGAGGTCAAGGAAGTTGTGTAACAGCATTTCCTTGCGAAGAACGCCCCGTTTTTCGGCGCTGGTTGGCGGCTAACGGATTCCAGCGTGACTCGACGGTTACTCTGTTTGGGTGGAATTTGCGGGAACGAGTTCGTTTGATTTGTTATGGTGTCGGATATCACCTTTGTTGGCACGGCCCCCTCGCCACACACAGAGAGGCACATGCAGGAACCTCCGACAGGAAAGTTGTTCAAATACCGATGGCTGATCTTCTGGATCATGGCCGTCTCTTACGTCTTCGTTTATTTCCATCGGCTCTGCCCGGCAGTTGTCGCTGTAGATCTACAGAATGCTTTCCAGGCATCCGCCGGCTTTATGGGACTTTTGGCATCGGCCTACTTTTATCCGTATGCCATCATGCAATTCCCAGCCGGCCTTTTGTCGGATACCCTGGGACCGCGAAAGACCGCGGCTTTCTTTCTGGTGATCGCGGGAGCCGGCAGTCTGATGTTCGGCCTGGCCCCAAGCATGGAGGTGGCGCTCGCTGCCAGGATCATTGTGGGCTTGGGCGCATCGATGGTTTTCATACCGGCTATGAAGATTCTGTCGCAATGGTTCCGCGTACGTGAATTCGCTTCCATGACGGCCATCCTCGCGGCTATGGGAGGCGTCGGCGCTTTGACTGCCACGACTCCCCTGGCTTTAATGACCGAATGGTTCGGCTGGCGCGTCTCCTTCGAGATCATAGGAGTTGCGACCCTGGTCATGGCCCTACTGGTATGGACCTTCGTCCGCAACCGCCCTCAAGACATGGGATGGCCTTCTGTGTCGGAAATCGACAGTATCGGACCCGGAACATCCGCTCCGCCTTTGGTAATCCCGGTTTGGGAAGGGGCGTTGCGCGTTGTCAGGGAACGTTATTTCTGGCCCGTTGCAGCCTGGTTTTTCTTTTCTGCAGGGGTGTTCTTTGGTTTCGGCGGCCTTTGGGCCGGACCTTATTTCATGCATGTGTACGGCATGAGCCGCGCCGAAGCCGGTAACGTGCTCACCATGATCGCCGTGGGGTTGATCGTTGGCAGCCCGTTGGCGAGCATTCTTTCAGACAGAGTGCTACGCAGCCGGAAGAAAGTGTTGGTGATGGCGTCTTCCTTGGTGGTGTGCCTCATTCTCCTGCTCAACGCGTTCCCAGAGGGATTTTCCCATCCGATGCTCTACCTCTTCATGTTTCTGTTCTCGATCTGTTCGGCCGCAACAATAGTTGTAGGCTTCACGACGGCCAAGGAACTCTTTCCCGTTGAGATTGCGGGGACATCAGTGGGTACTGTAAATCTGTTCCCATTCCTGGGTGGTGCCATCTTTCAGCCTGTCCTCGGGTGGATCTTGGACGCATACGGAAAAGATCCTGCAGGCATCTATCCCATAGGAGGGTACAAGGCACTGCTGATCGTCCTGCTGGCGTCATCCGTCCTAGGTCTGGTTGCAAGCCTCGTGATGAAAGAAACCTTCCCCGGTTCGGTCGGCAGCCGGTATTAAATCGCGAAGTGCGAAGATCCGGGCTGGAAGCCACCTAATGGATCATGCCCTTGGAAGAACAGCCTCCAAGTTGACAAAAGCAGTGCTGGTCGTGCGCTCGGGTGCTCTCGGGGACACCATCCTGACCCTGCCGCTCCTGGAATCCATTACCGCACAGTTTCCCGACGCGGCTCTCACGTTTCTCGGCAACCGATCGTATCTGGAACTGGTCCCTCCCCATATCGCGGTCCGGTCCATTGACAGCCCTGATTGGCTATGGCTCTTCAACAGCGATTCATCCCGGTCCTCGGCCCGCGAACCTGTATTCGACCAAGCCTACGTAATACTCAATCGCGCGGATGACGTGGTATCCAATCTCAAGAGGACAGGGACCCATTCAGTGCGCTGGACTTCGTCCAGGCCGGCACCAATGAAGCATGTGGTGGAACATCTCCATCAAGGCCTGGGCCTGCCCATGCCTCAGAGAAAACCTGCACTGGCGCATCTGGCGCCGGGGAAAGCAGAAAATCTGATCTGGATTCATCCGGGGAGCGGAGGTCCCAAGAAATGCGCGCCCTTGGAATTCCTTTCCGCAATGGCCCGAACCCTCGCGAACTCCATCGGCCTGGACCTGGCCATAACAATTAGCGAACAAGACGCATTCCTTAAGAATCTTCCGGGCTGGAGCGAATTAATAGATCACCCACGAATCACCTTGCTTGAAAACAGGCCCCTGGCCGAGATTTGCAGGAAGCTCGGCGCCGCGCGCTTGTTCATCGGCAACGATTCCGGCATCAGCCATTTGGCCGCGGGACTGGGAGTCCCCTCAATTGTCTTGTTTGTGGCCACCGATCCGCTGCAATGGATGCCGTGGGCGCCACCGGAGAATCTGCTCGTTTTGGATCTTCGTGAGTCGCTACCCCCGCCTGAGCAACTTTCCGCGCGGCTGAACAAGTTCATAGCCAATACCACGCTCGGTCCCACAGAATAGGCCAGCGTCTTCCTTGTCATTCCCGCGCTTAAAGGCCCTCCTGAAAGTGCTGCGCGATCGCTTTGCAGCCATGGGGGTGAATTAAGGATGCCGAATCAAAGGAAAGGTGGGCACAGCCCGCCCACATAGACCGGAACTCCTGTGTGAAACGTGTGATGTGACATCAGGCCTGGGTATTTTGAGACTGCCTGTAGAAGCCGAAGGAGCCGATTGCAGACGCGCGCTATGGCCTCCGTCCGTCCGAGAAAGCGTGAAAAGAGGCGGGTTTTTGGCAACGCGAGGGAGCGGACGGCAATCTAGTGAGGCTATAAAGATCAGTGAAATTCGGATAATATAACAATCACATCAAGTAATTTCTCTGATACTGAAGGCCAAGATTTAATATTAATTCTAGGTTATTAAGATAAATCTCCAATTATGTGTGATTTTTTTCTTGACAAATAAGTAACGACCGGTAAAGGTGTGTCCTAACAGAACGTTGTCTCTGGGAGGGAGGGTATGTTCCTAAGAAAACCCAAAACACTACTGGTATGTCTAGCGTTTTTGCTAACTACTGCCGTCGCGGATGCCCAAGCACAAGTCTGGGATTTCAGACAGGCCGCATTGGGTGACCGCCAAGAGGACCTTGCTAGTCCACCAACTGCTCCACCTATGGGCACAATGACCGCAGCCCAGTCCAAGCCGATCAGAAAAGTGAAGCCGTCTGCGGAAATCGTGAAGTGCCGGCCTCCGGTATCGGCTGTCACCCATCCGATGGGAGCGCCTTTCGGATTCATGTCCAACTGTGTGCTTCCCATTACCCGGCCGCAGGGTTGGGAACTGGACGCGGAGGGTATGTTTGCCCGAACCAAGGGCAAAGCGAGATTACTCCGAGGAACTTTCGGGTTTGCCACATTCGGCACTGATGATGTGGACTTCAACTCGGATATGCAGGTGCCCGACCACAACTTTGTGGGCACTTTCTCGGTCCGGTACAGGTTTAAACCTCAATGGTCAGTCCGGTACTCGATCATGCCCACCGCAATCGAGGGTTCCGGGCAACCGGGCAGGGGCTTCACCTGGGGCAATATCAACCAGGCCGGCTTCGCACAAAGTGTCCGCACAAAGTGGGAACGCCTTTATCAGCGGGTCGGGATGGTCTACGATCCGATCAGGACCTACTCATCCAGAGTAAGCGTGTTCGGTGATTACGTCCGGCTCAATGAAAAGCTGAACGTTTTCCAAGTCGGCTGCTGCGGCGACACTCTGGACAATGACCTTAACATGGGTATGGCCGGAGTGGAGTTTGAACAATGTTTACGGACCGGGCGTCAGTGCAACACTCTGTCTTTGGAGTGTAAAGCGGGCGTAGCCTTCGGTGACGAAGCCTTCGGAACTGACTTATCCACGGGCCTCAAGTACAGCATAGCCATGAACAACGGACGATGGGGCTTCGTCAGAGGTGGATATCGGTACGTAACATTTAAGAAAAAGTACAGCGATGTCAAGAGTATAGACACAGCGATGGAAGGCGGCTTTCTCGCAGTAGGTGTCATCTTCTAAAGGATCAAAAGGGGCCGGAATTGCACGGAGGGATGATCCGGCCCCTTCACCGCTTTCTTGTCGATGGTCACAGGGAGAAGATGTTTTTGACGCCCGACCGCTCCTCAGGCCGTTTCCCTCCCAGCTCTTCAATAGCCCGGTCGGGCTTTTTTTTTGTACGTTGAAGAAGCACGGCAAGCTTGCTTCTCGCACTGAAAGGGATAACATAAGCTACGGTAACACTGGACGGAGGGCATGGCGGAAAAGCTCTTTACCAGCAAAGGTGTCCCCCGATCGACTCCCACGGAATGGCGTTAGCAACGCGGCTATGACTCTTCAGCAACAAATTCTAAGGATTATATTGGAACGGCCCGGCACGCGCTCGGAGGCTTTCTCGCGGCTGTTTGACCTCACCGCTTATAGACTCAACCGAGTATTTCGGCACATAGAAAGGGACCTGCACGATCAGATCCTTGTTCGTCATGACGGGAACGGGGTTTGGATCGTGGATCTGGATCCGTCAATATGTCACGCCATGTTATGGTCCGGGTCGCGGGAGCGAGGATATGTGCAATGCCGGGGAGAAATCGCGTTTTCCGACCAACGTTGTTACGAGCACACACAGCATGAGAATCCCGAAATGGTGGCGTTCAAAAGGCTTCTAGCCTATCTGGCCGGTCCAGCCGAGCCCAGCGCGCGCACGCTGAGTCAGCTTGCTCTTGCACAAGTCGAAGATCTTCTGCATACCCTGGAGAGGATCTCTCCAAAATCGCGGCGGGACCAAGACACAAAGCGCAGGCTCGCGGCGGCCATCCTGGCCGCGAGAGCGCATCTGAAGTGGCGAGACGAAATGCGGCGCCGTCGCGCTCAAGACAGGTGGATTCCTCCGGAATTCGAGGAACGTCATTGGCGTTCGTCCGGAAACACTTACGAGTACAGCCTAAAGAAGCATTACGTGGTCCTTGAGATTCCGGAGCAGGCCACAAAAGAAGAGGTCCTAAAAGCCTGGAGAAGGCTGGCCCGGCGATTCCATCCGGACGCCGCGGGGGGCGACGAGGAGAGAATGAAGGCTATCAACCTCGCAAAAGAGAAGATCTTTCGAATCAAGAGATGGGACTGACCGTGCCCGCCGTAACATGAAGTTTGCCAGAAGCTGTCCAGCAAAAATCTTTGGCAACGATCACATTTCACCCCGGCCCAAATGAACAAGCCCAAAAAGAGAAGGAGACGGTTTCCCGTCTCCTTCTCTTTTTTCATCTGTGATGCTGGTATAAGAAATTACCAGTAAGCCCCGAAAACCCCATGATTCTGCTCTGCCAAAATTTTGACAGGGTTGGACTTCTTGTTTGCGAAAGGCCTCATCATTCTGCGCGGTGCGCCGTATCCTGCGCCGACAGGTCGTCCCGGCCCGATTCCATATCCCAGCATTCCCGGTGGGCACATTGCCGGTCCGCAGGGCGGAGGCATGCATCCCGGAGGCATGCAGACAGGCGGTGGGCAAGGCGGCGGGCATTTCGCCATAGGTCCACACATGGGCGGAGGTCCGCATCGTCGGACGCACTTCTCTAACAGACAATCAATCGCGTCGAAGGGAAGCGCGATCACGCCGGTAACCAGGTTCCACGCGCCACCGCAGATTTTCGCGAGCGCCCCAGGCCTACACTGCGGAGGGGGGCACGGCGGTGGACCGCACATGGGCTGAGGACCACACATCGGCGGCGGGCAAGGCGGAGGTGGTGCGCACATGGGTGGCGGGCACTTCATGGGCGGGCATACCGGGCCGCCGGCAACGGCCTGAGCGACCCCCATTGTGATCAGAATTGCGGCTAGAGCGAGGGCCCTAAGCAGAGTTGGCTTGCTCATTAGACCTCCTTGGAACGAAAAGGGCTCGCAGACACGATCTGGACTCGCGCCTGCCCCCGAATAATCCAAAAAACGTATTAGTAAAGTGCAGACTACCAAAAGAAAAGCGCCTATGTCAACCAAGAAATCATCGGCAACCGGTACAGTAAGGCCCCTATTCGTCCTTCTCCTCCCATATAATCTCTGTGTCGTCCTTTTTTTCACTCTCAGGTCGTTTGGGGAACCCCATACGGCCGCACCCGAAATCCAGGGTGCGTGAGGCACCCAGTTTTTCGACTATCTTGCGCGTTGGATTACCACCGACAGTCTCCCACTGCTGTACCATTACTTCCAGTATGGGCTCATGATTCTTGTCGAATTGAATTCTGCCTCTCGGTCCGGAAATCTCTGTGTTTTCAATGGCCTTTATCGTCCTGGTAACGTCCGCATCCCTTAAACCGGCCTCCCGAAGCGCATGTAAAATCACCGCCGCTAAATCGCATCCCTCCGCCGCCCGTATGGCAGAAGCCACGTCTCGCCCTGTTTTCTGTTTGATGCGGCCAACGAATTCAACGGGGTCCTCCAGGGTCGTCAAAGTCCTCACTCCCTCTGCGTTCTTCCCGCAAAGAGCAAGGGTATGTGGAAAAGCGGTCAGGGACTCAGGACCGACCACAGGTTGGGTTAGTGCCGGAGAAGCGTCCCGAACGGCCTTGAGGAATCCTACAGCAGGGCCTTCCCTGAACGAGGCGAATATGAAATCCGGAGCGGTCTTGCGTATGGCTTCCAGAAGATCGTCCATTTTCCCGGTGTCTGCGCCGACCATCAGTCGATCTCCGAAGGTCCCACCGGCCTTCTCGAATCCGTATGCAAAGTAGTCGGCCTCCTCGTTTCCCTGGGTGTCATCATCGCCCGTTATGAACACCTTGCGGCCAAGGTTCTTAACCGCCCAGGGGGCCAGTGGCTGCGACGATTGGTAGTTGTTCCCGCACAGGCGGAAACTGCCGGTGAGACACAACTCGCCTCCTACCAGGCGGACCGACCGGTTAGTGACAAACAATATGACGTTGGAACCGGCAACCGCATGAACAGCCTTTTCCGAGCCACCAAGAGAAGGCGGTCCGACCAGGAACTGGACCTCCTTGTTCATTACCAGCTCGGCCAACGCTTCCAGGGTCTTTTCGTCTTTGGGACCCGAGTCCCTCTTGACGATATCCAGGGGAGGCGCGTCGACCCCTTTTTCAGCCATAAAATACTCGAATCCCGCCATCAGAGACGCGGCCTCCGCGGCGAGCGGCCCTGTTTCGGGAAGTATGAATCCAATTCTGACGGGGCGATCTTCTTCTGCGACAGCTGACGACAAACCGCACACCAGCAGAGTCCCAATCCCGGCTGACGCTACAAGAAACTCGCGCCGGGAAATCCCGATGCGTCCTCCGGAGGCCATGCGGCTGCAGGGCCGCTCGTACGCTTCCGTCTCCGGTCCGCCGGCCCGGACCGAGGGCACACGCCGGGAATGGTTGTCGCCTTGTTCCGGCGCGTTGCTCGAACGAGAGTCCGCACTGGACCTTTCGTATCGCGAAAGCAATTTCATTGAGAAATCCCCATTTTTGCCGGGCATCCTATCCTAAACTTGGTGCTCTGTAAAGTAACGCAGATCGATGACATACCCGCCGTATGAGCGAAAAAAAGCCCCCCGTGGTGTAACAACCGCGAGGGGCGCTTTCTATAGGCCTTGGTTTAGGCTCAATGCTCAGGGCATTGGCCGGCCCCAATACCCAGCCGGATAGGTCTTGCTGATCCTGGCCTTGCTAATGGGTTTGCGCAAAGGCGGGGCGCAAACAGGGGGCGGGCAATCCATACGGACCCCGACCACCTTGCAGCTGGGCGGTATAAACGAGTCCTGGGAACACTTGACGATGGCCATCTCAGAAGCATGGGCCGGTGTCGGGCCCACACCCTGGTATAGCGCTCCCCGGATGTTTTTTGCTGTTGCTACGAAGACTGCGGCGTGGCTCGCTGCTGCTATCATCAGCACAAAAAGCACGCCAGCGACAACAACCATTACCTTCCTGTTCATCTCATACCTCCGTTGGGCGTAATGATAAGTTATATCTCCTGTACAGTCCAGACTTTTAAATCCACCGAGCAAAAAGCCGTGTTTCCAAACGCTTTTTTGCCCCAAGGAGCCCTCATTAGGCTCTCCATACCGTTGAAATTGCGATGACCTGTCTCACCCCGTTTCCGGTTTGAAAGTCGGTTGGCCTGTGGCTTCAAGAACGCTGCGCCACAGCCGGCCGTTGAGATCGACGTGCTTGCGCTTTGCCACCACCAGCCCCATAGGGATGTGAACAAAGTCATCGTTACAGTTGCCGACCACGAGGTTGGTGCTTCCCGCCATACCCGCGTGAACCCCGTTTTGTCCCAAAAAGCCGCAGAACACTGAATCGCCTGCAGTTGCCGGGACCGAGCGAATAAGGTAACTGGGGTCGATGTACTTGAGGTTTAGCTCTATGCCTCTTGACTTGAAATGATCGGCTATCCTCTGCTTGAGATACAATCCGATGTCGCCGAGGCGAGGATTGCCGGATTCATCCGCTCCTTCGGCCCCGCAATAACACTGGCCCGCGCCTTCAGCCACGACAATTACTGCGTGCTGCCTGGCCGCGATCCGCTTTTCCAGCTCTGCAAGAAATCCGTGCGGGCCATCGATGTCAAATTCGGCTTCAGGGATAAGTACAAAATTGGCGTCCCGGTTTACCAAGGCGGCGCTGGCCGCTATGAAACCGGAGTGGCGGCCCATCAATTTGACAAGCCCTATTCCGTTGGGCGCGCCGGTCGCCTCGACATGGGCCGACCCGATGGCATCCGCGGCTTTGCTTACAGCCGTGGCGAATCCGAAGGACCTCGAAAGCAAGTGGATGTCGTTGTCAATGGTCTTTGGGATTCCTATGACACCGATCTTGTCGCCCCGATTGCGAATCTCGTCCACAATTCTTTCCGCGGCCCTGAAAGTGCCGTCTCCGCCGAGCATGAACAGTATCCCTATGTTCAGTCGTTCCAGCGCGTCCACTATCTGCTGAAGGTCTTGAGGACCTCTGGAGGAAGACAGAATTGTCCCGCCCCTTTCATGAATGCCTGCAACCAGATCGGGGGTAAGTTCCATGACGGAATGCCCGTACTTGGGAATGAATCCCTGTAGACCATATCGTATTCCCAGGATGTTTCTGACACCGTATGTATGATAAAGAGTGAGCACCAATGAGCGAATCACATTGTTAAGCCCGGGACACAACCCCCCGCACGTTACAATTGCGCACTTGAGCTTGCTGGGATCAAAGTAGATTTTTTTTCGGGGGCCTGCCTTCATGAATGCAGCGGGCTTCTGTCCTCCCTTGATGCAGTCCTCCACCCTCTCCGCGGAGATATCCAGCAGGACCCGCTCGTGATCTTCCACGAACTGGCCGGTATTCAACGGAGAGTCGATCCGTGGGGGGCCAAGGGATTCGATAGTCGTGTCCATACCTTCCAATGCTCCAAATGAACTGGTGTGCTCAGTCCATTGTTTGGTAATGCTCCTATGTACTTAGGACGATTCACCATAGCTCAGAATCAGTAAAAAATCAATAAAGAAAGCCCATTAGCATCCAACTCTGTAGGTATGCGTACGGAAAGAGAAGAATTTCCAGCGATTGCCCCGGCTGATGCTTCAATTCCCTCGAACAACCTAATGGTTTCCGTTCACGCAAAGAATTTTGTTGACAGCGTGACTCATCATATGATAAGTCATATAACATGACGCAAGAAGCGAAGATTACACCGGAAGCGATAAAAAAATTCCGAGAGGATAAGAGGCTTTCTCAACAGCAACTCGCCTCGATGCTCAACGTAGGCGTAGCCTCGCTTTCTCGATGGGAAAACGGGACTAAAGAACCCACTGGCCCGGCGGCAGCTATATTGGCCGCTCTGATCGGAGGTGCAAGTGTAGGGGGCATGTTGGGCGTGGGTCTAGTCGGGAGCGGCTATGCCATCTATCGTCTACTGAAGGAGCGTTTTGAGGGTGAAGAGAAGGAAACCAAATAGAACTCTCATGAGTGCCAAGAGGGATGTTTTTGAATTTCATGAAACACGGAGGGGATGGATCTCATGTTCCTGACTTTATTGACTGAAAAGCAGAAGGTGGCTTTTCTTGCCCTCGCCAAACGGCTCATTGAGTCAGACACGCACTTGTCCCTGGAGGGACAGAATCTGATGGAACTCATGAACAGAGAGATGGGGTTCCCTCGTGAACGTGATATTCAGCCCAGAGAGATCACAGAAGTGCTTCACGAGTTCGATTCCCGAAAGGCAAGAGTTGCTGTTTTGCTCGAACTCCTGGGCCTCGCACATTCCGATGGAGACTACGGTAAGGAAGAGAAGCATCTGATAGAGGAGATTGCCGCCGGGTTTGAAACCTCCAAGGAAGAAGTCTTGGCAATGGAAAACTGGGCACTGCGTCAACTAGCTCTGGCCTACGAGGCCACCCAATTTTTTTCCGAGAAGGAGGGGAACTAAAATGCCGCTGCCTCTAATCCTCATAGGAATCGCCGCGGGTACAGCCCTTTTTGGGGCCAAGAAAGGGTACGACGCGTACTGTGACAATCAAGAAGCCTCAGACATCAATCGTCAGGCCCAACGGGTCTTCGATGATGCCAGAGAGGAATTGACGAACTCTCGTGACAAAACGGCAAATATCCTAGCGGACCTGGGTAAGACCAAGCTCACGATTTGGGACCAGCCGATGTCCCGTTTCATAGGTCTGTTTGAAAGGATCAGAAATGTCGAACTTGAAGGACAACCTGTTGTGGAGGGACTGCATAGTGGGGTCATCACCAAAGAGCAATTGGTTGCAATGAAAGACTTGTCCTTGAAAGCCCACGAGGTAGTTATCGGAGGGTTCGCCGCCTTGGGAACAGGGGCGCTTGTCGGGGTAGGTAGCTACGGTGGGGCGATGATGTTCGCCGCCGCATCAACAGGAACCGCGATCAGCACCTTGTCTGGGGTTGCAGCAACTAATGCGACCTTAGCATGGTTTGGGGGAGGCTCCCTGGCAGCCGGTGGTCTTGGCATGGCTGGCGGAATGGCAGTTCTTGGCGGCTTGGTAGCAGGACCGGTGCTTGCAGTAGGGGGACTGGTGCTTGCTGCCAAGGCACGAGAAAACCTAGCCAAATCTCGGACTAACCTTGCTGAAGCCGGGAGGGCTGCCGGAGAAATGAAAAACGCCACCAGTATCTTGAATGGTATTTACTCCGTCGCGACGGCGTTTCGTACCATAATCCATCAGGTCCATACCCGAATGGTCAGAGTGCTAGATGACCTTGAGGATGTCATTTCAACATCAGGGACCGACTACTCCCAGTACAGCCTTTCGGAAAGAAAACGAGTCCACGTAGCGGTTCAGTTTGCTCAAGTCATGAAACTTCTCATTGAAACCCCGCTACTGACCAAACAGGGAGGAGTCGATCCTGACCACGTCAAAGCCATTACGGTTGGCCGCAAACTTCTGGAATCGGCAGGTCAGTGAATCTCTGTTAGGGGAAAGAGATGCCAGGGAAAAAATCAAAAAAGGACTCGGTGGATTCCCCAGTGTCATTTGGAGGCTCTCAAAGCGGGGCTTTTTTCTCCAGCCCTCGTGCTGATGAAAGCGATGCCATGCGGGAAGGGATGGACTCATTGCGCGAGGGAGCGCGAAAGGCGGCTGGAAGGCTGATCGACAAAAAGCAGGGTAATCTGTTTGAGTACATAGAGGCTGCTAAATTTAACGCAGATGCAGCCCTAAAAGGTTCATCTTTGCGAGCGCACGTTACCGAGGCTCAGGGTTCTCCTCATGCACCGGTGGACATCGAAATTACAGATGGCAAGAAGGTCATAATGGAAGTTCAAGCCAAGTCCATGAGCAATCCTAAAGTCGCCACCGTGAAGTTGAGCCAGCCCAAATACCGAGGGATGGGAAAACTTGTCCCCAAAGGACAAGAAAACGAGGTTCGGAGAATATCTGAAAAGGGCGCACAGAGAGAAAATATCTATGCGGAGGATTATAAAGACACTGCACGCAGAGTAACGGGGGAGCTGAAAGCCAGAGCGGTAAGGTCTTCGGGTACAACTTACCAGGAGAACATGGAAGCGGCGCAAAGCCCGAATTGGTATGCAGCCAAACAGGAATTCAAATATGTGGCAAAAGAAGGAGGAACTGCGGCTGGATATGCGGCTGCATCGGGGTTCATTGTTAAAGGAGCCATTTCGGGAATGAAAAATGCTATGGCCGTGCTTAAAGGCGAGATGACTGGTAAGGATGCTGTAATTGAGACAATGAAAGATGCGGCCAGTGCCGGAACTCGTGGTGGGGCGACAGGAATGGGGGGAACGATTATCCGTCATGGAGCCACCAAGATGGGAATTGATACTCTAACAAAATCTAACGTGGCTACGGATGTTGCTGCGGGGACTATTGAGGTAGGAGTAACCATTTTCTCCTACGCCAGAGGTGAAATTACCGCTTGTCAAGCGATGGAAATGATGGGGCAGACAGGTGCTAGTACCATGTCGAGCATCTATGCAGGAGCCGTAGCTGGTCTGGTTTTTGGTCCGGTCGGAGCAGTAGTTGGGAGTGTCTCAGGTTATTTATTGGCATCACATGCTTATAATTCATGCCTGTCTATTCTCAAACAAGCCCAGTTGGCAGCGGAACAATCGGCTAGAATAGTGGCTCTTTGCGATGAAGCGTGTCGGGAAATGGAGGCGCAGAGAAGAGAATTCGAGATCTTCATTCAAAAGAATCTTCAGTCCCGCCAGGAGCAGTTCATAAGTTGTTTGGCTGCAATAGATCTGGGGTTGTCTTCGGAATCCCCAGAAGTCACGACCCTGGCCCTTGCAGATTTCGCAGCACTGATGGGACGGGAGTTGAGGTATTTGACGTTCGAGGCATTTGATGAATTTATGGTGACGACGGATGCTCCGCTCATCGTGTGAGGTGGAAGCCGTAGCTCAGAAGGTCTGGGAAGGGATATGTCCCCATTGTGACAGGAGATTGGCGTGTCATCGTAAGTCCGACGGAGTAATTCTTGTAGCAACAAGAGAGGAGGCAGAACTAGCCTTCAAAGCCGCTCTTTCCCTCGTCATTAGTAGTCCAACTGGATTCGCCTTTTCCCCAGAACTCCTTAAGGGTTTTCCTGAAAGTATTTCTGATGCTTTTTTTGATCTTGTCCACTTATGCCGAGCGGGAATAATAATGGACGGAAAGGTGGCTCAGGGAGCCGAGTGGCCAAGATGGAGAGGAATGTTCGTCATTACTTTGGGTTCAGCCCGGCATGTATAATGACGCGACTCCGGTTGGACAGGGTTATGAGGGCGAGGTTGGACGCGGGCAAGTAGGTACCCCCGGCGACGAATGAGCGCGAACACTCGATTTAGGGGCGGCAGGGAGCCTGATGGCAAGTGACGCGGCGCGGGGATCGGTGCGGAAGGACTCCTCAGTGATTACCTCGGGTTGTTTGCCTCAAGATTCTGTAAGAAGTTTCCAACGAGGAGGTTTGTTATGGCAAACGAAGATTTCAACAAGCTTCAGGGAGAATTGAGCGAAGATGAATCACTTCTTTTCGAAATCTTCATCGATCCAGTTGCCTATGACAGGTCTACTGGGAGCCTAGTCGGCCACGCCACGCCATTTTACAAATCAATATCCCAAGTCTTGAAAACGCTGTTGCCAGACATGTCTCAGGTAAGGATTCAAAGTGCCATCAAAGGACTAGAATCACACGGGCTAGTAGGGCACTTATCCAGTCCTGATTACGAAGCCCTGCGTCATGACAAAGGCATTCGTCTGCTACAAAACAAGCTGACAGAAAAGGGCAAGGCACATGCCCAACGATTAGCGTCGACTTCGGAATACTTACTATAAGCCGCTGCCTCACACTATTCGAGGAATTGCGTGATGTTGTCAGAACTAGTCCCTTGCCTCACGGGGGAGGGACCTCAGACCCCCCATTTCGCGCATCGAATTACAACAAATGGGGGTACTTTTCGGCAGGGTCAACTTGCCGATATCATTAGGGACTACTTGGTTGGCCGAACCCCGGTGGGCTCAATTTTGTCCCCTCAAAGACGCTGTTTGGTGAGGGCTCAGTCAACAAGATCTGCAAGGAACCCGTCGGCGCCTTACCTCGTCCCCCTGTACCCATCGACTCTGATTCGACTCGACAGGAAATAGCGAGGGGTTCAGAACAAAAGAGCGATGAAGAAACGCTACGCGGCCCTCAGGCATTTGCCGCCTTCACCGAGTAGTCATCTGGGGTCATCTGGGCCACGGGAAGAATCACGTCTGTAACCCAGAGGCGGAAAGCCCCGTTGATCCTTTCTATCGCCTCATCCCAGTCACCATCGTAATCCGACTCTTCGATGTCTTCGATGGCCTCAGCGGTCAGCCCTGAGAATTCGGCCAGATCCTCTCTTGTCATGCGGAGTTTGTTGCGGACGTCGTAGACTTGCTGAGCGAGAGCGGCTTGCTTTCGTACGAGTTCCAAATGAGCGACTCTTTCAGGGTCGTCCTTGATATATCGGTTATACGCCCATTCAACAGCATCAGTACTGAGTTTCTTTTCATTCATCGTCCCGCTCCCAGTGAAGGGTGTGAGATTCCGGGCCCGTTCGATGCCTCGCCCTTTTGTCTTTCGCTTTCTGGATCTCAATCGGAGGAACCTTCTTGGTGTCCTTGTGAAATCCGTGAGTCACTGCCGCGGTCTTCCTTTCGTAAAAGAAGTATAACATACGCAGTCGGACTTTCTTGACGCGCACTCTCAATTGCCAGATTCCATCTTCAAGATGTTCTGCCGCGGGGAATCCAAGCTCATAGCCGTAGTCCCTTAACTCCTCGATCCGTTCGTAACATGCGTCCTGCTCGTCAACAGAGCGCTTGTCGACCCAGTCTTGAACCGGGACTTTATCTCCCTCCTGATAGAATACGACTCGCACCGGTGGCAATGGTTCAGCCTCCGTCCTTTCTTATCACCAATTTCTGAGAAAACGTCAACTTTCAAAGGTTTCTCACACATGCATCCGGCCGCGCAGGCCTCTATTCCTTCCAGCAGTGAGCTGCGCAACGCTGCTGACACTGCTGTTCCTGTCGTTCATAGCCTGGATTGCAGAGGGTGACGCAGCCGCTGTAGCACGCTACGAGGCTGTTGACACCTATGGGCAGTGGGGTGGTGGGGCTGCTGGGATCTTTGGGATTGGCCGCCATGGTTTTCGGGGTGCCTGGTTGCTGCGTGGTGATTTGCATCCCAGACCCGGCATGTTGAACCGCGCCGGAATATACAATGAAAGTCGACGCGGTCTCGCATTCCAACGCGATCCAAAAAATTGCTGCTGCCACCGTACAAATCAGATTTCCCAGGCGCGTTCCCACATTCAAAATTCCGCTCCCCATCAAAATTTGTAATCAGTAAATATTGATGCTTTTTTCAGCTTCCGGATTCCGGCAAAGATTCCGTCCGCCGGAGGAGCCGATCCCCCCCAAGGATCAGATGTTGAACCGGAACAGAATTATGTCGCCGTCGCGGACCGGGTAATCTCTTCCCTCCAGCCGCACTTTTCCTGCTTTGTGGGCTGCCGCCAGGGAGCCCGCGGCCTTGAAATCCTCGAATGCCACAACCTCGGCCCGGATAAAACCCCTTTCCATGTCGGAGTGAACCGTCCCGGCAGCCTTCAGCGCTGTTTTTCCTTTTTCGAGTTGCCAGGCCCTGACCTCAGGCTCCCCCGCGGTGAAAAAGACTATAAGGCTCAGAAGTTCGAACGACTTCTTTATGATCCTGTCTTTCGCCCCCTCTTCCAGCGCCATCTCGTTTAGGAATTCCTGAGCGTCCTCGGGGCTCAGTCGGGCTATTTCAGCTTCCGCGTCCGCGTAAAGATAATCCAGGGCAACGTCGGGATGGTCCGCCAAATGTTCTCTGATGTGGTTCAGCGCGGTCTCAATCTCGGAAGGCGATTTATTCTCGCCCGCGTTCACCAACACCAATTGTGGTTTGCACGACAGGAAAGCGAATCCTCGGAGCTTTTCCGATTCCATGGCGGGCGGAAAAAGCCTCAAGGGTTTTCCGTCATCCAACATGGACCTGGCCTGTTCAAGCAGATTCAGCTCTTCTGCAAGGTCTTTGCGTCCTCTTTGCACGTCCTTGGAAACCCGTTCCACGCGTTTTTCCACCACGGCCAGGTCGGTCAGAATCATCTCTTCTTCTGCAGCCTTGAAGTCCTCCAGAGGACGAGGGGAGCCGAGCGACGACGAGTCGAAGAACCTTACGCAATGAACCAAAGCATCCAACGGGCGGATGTGTGCGAGAACTTTGTCGCCGATTGACCGCCCCGGTTTGCCTTCACCGGTTATCCCTGCGATATCCAGATATTCCACATGGACGGGAGTGACCTTTTTGGGCCTATGGTGGTCCGCGAGAAAATCCATGCGAGGATCATTAACCATCACCACCCCGAGCGCAGGCTGATCCGGTCCTCCCCTGCGATCCGCGGATTCAATACCCCCTGTGAGTGCCCGGAACACCGTGGTTTTCCCGCTGCCCGGCAGGCCTATGATTCCCAGTTTCAACGGACTTTGTCCTCCCTTTTTTTACTTACGCACTATTCGGTCCGGTGAAAGGCCTATCAATTCAGCCCGCGACCGCATCCAAAATGATTGCCGAACCGGAAAACCGCTGTGTTGCTCGCAACAGCCACGAACGTCCAAAGCAGTCACGCACGGATCTTGGAGTGAAACGATCGGGATGTCAACCAGGGGAGGGGATGTCTTCGCGCGGCAGACCGCCGCTCTGCGGCCTCGTCTGCTCGCGAACAAAACATCAATTGGGACGAAGATTAAGGATAAATCTGTCTAGGGGGTACGAACGAATCGAATGTAGAGCAGGACGTTGTTGCCTTCCTTCTTCAGAGGGGCCACAGGCTGGGCTTCCGAGCCCGCACCGGTTTCGACCGCGCCGTGGTTGATCAGTTCGGTGGTAAGGCGACCGTACGCGCTGGGGGGAATAAGAACACCCACTACAACGCCTCCGTTGCCGGGGGTCCTTTGGTCAACAAGCTGACCTTGAATATTGGGTAATATTTTCTTCAGCGATTCCAGGGCGATGTCAATACTCGGGCTTTCGACTGTCAGGTTATCCGCACCCATCCTGTCCGCGATAGTGGCAAGACTCTCGCCTCTGATTCCTAGGTTGCTTTGAAATGAACTGGGGGGTGCCATTGAATAAAGGGGAAGGGTTCCGGCGGGACTCGAAGGCGAGGTCTCGGACGCCTGGGTGAGGACGCCTGAAACCTGCATCTGGTTCGCCGGAAGGGTCGCTGTGCCTCCAACCGCGCTCCTGGCCTCCGCCGTGGACCTGACTGCCGCGGTTTGAGTGGGACCACTATATGCCACGGAAGGCACTATCTCCATATATTGCTGATTATACACAACAATTCCGATGACAGCCACGAACGCGAGAGCTGCTACTCCCGCTGGTAATGGCAAATAGGGCGTGGAAGAAAAGAAGTTCTTGAAAAAATCCAGAAATGAGGAGGAGGCGGGTGATGATTGGAGTCTCGCGTTGACTTGGGCTACGAAATTCGGTGGCGGGGAGACCTGCTCGAGGTTGGTCAGTGCTCGCACCGTAATTCCGTACCATTTCATGTCTTCTCGACAGCCAGGACAGTGGTGAAGATGTTGGTCAAAAACCTTCTTGCTCTCCCCGTCCATTTGCTCGTCATAGACATCCCCGAATAAAGCGCTGATTCGATCACAATCACTCATGACAGGACCTTCTTCAATTTTTCTTTTACAACCATCCGCGCCCTATGCAGGCGAGATTTGGTGGTTCCTTCCGGAAGATCAAGCATCTTGGCTATTTCATCGTATGAGAACCCTTCGATGTCCCTGAGAATCACTATCTCTTTGTGATCAGGGTCGAGTTCGTTGATTGCATCCTGAACAATCTTCTGAATCTGTTTTCCCGCCAACAAGGTCTCGGGATTGGTAGACAAATCAGGTATGGCCTTTTTCAGCGCATCCCGATCATCGTCGCCGTCCGATTGTCCTCGATTGGCGAAGTACCCGCGGCGCTTTAGGTACTTGAACCTGTTCTTTCCTCTGTTTGTGGCGATTTGAAACAGCCACGTCGAGAATTTTGCATCACCCCTGAACTTCTTCAGATTCTGATAGGCCGCCGTGAAAATCTCTTGTGCTAAGTCGTTTGCTTCCTCTGAGTCTCCCACAAATCTGTAGGAGAGGTTATAGATCTTCTTGTAATACTTTTCAACAAGGATATCGAACGCCTCTCGCTCACCCTGTAGGCATCTCCGCACAACATCTCGATCTTCGTCAGTTTCTGCGTTGAAAACCGAGATCAGGAGCATACTTACCCCATTCAGACACAGACATCCCAGAATTGTTTCAAAGGAAGGAAACACTTTATTAATTTTTCTCCATCAGGCAATCTCACCGAAAATAAGGAAAAAAGGCCGGGAAGTCAAGGACGAACCCCTTGAAAGCTTGGGTGAACAGCACGTTCCAAAAGGCCCCGCGGCCCCGGTCGTGGTAGCGCGCATTGACCGGCGGGCGTGAACGGCTCTTGAAATCATTCGCAAAAAAATGTTTAATCGGTACGCGTATGGATCATACGCGTTCACTTTCAAGCCATGAAGAAGGTTAGATGCGTTCGAATGGGCCTCCGGAGCGAAGTCCGGCCATGCTCGTGAGTGGCGTTCGTGATGATGGGCTCGTGCCGAAATCGGACTTGCCTCACCCGGCGAATCTTCACCGCGGGAAATCGAACTCTTATCAATTGCTGATAGAGACTCGCAGCGAGTGGAAAGCCGGGCTTTTGCACGGGAGTGCACGAGGATTTATTCTTGTTGTAACGGGAGGAGATCCATGAGGTTTTCGAGGAGGGTTCTTGATACCCCGCCTTATTTATTTCATCTGATTGATGAGAAACGCAAGGCTGTCCAGGAAAAGGGCATTGACGTGATTTCTCTTGCAATTGGCGACCCTGATCAACCAACCCCAGGCTTCGTCCTCGATCTCATGGCCGAAGAAATGCGGGACCCTCGCAATCACGTCTACCCGAGTTACAAAGGTGAAGCGGATTTCTGTGAGGCTGTGGCTCACTGGTTTGGCCGGCGTTTCGGGGTTGAACTGGACCCTCGCAGCGAAATCATGGCGGTAATCGGGTCAAAGGATGCGATCTCCCACCTGCCGTTTGTGTTCCTGGACCCGGGGGACACAGCGATCGTCACCGATCCCGGCTACCCTGTCTATGAGGTGGCAATAGGGTTCGCGGGCGGAAAGGTCGCCCGAGTGCCGCTTCAGGAAGAAAGCGGATTCCTCCCTGACCTGGATGCAATAGACCCGCGCGTAGCGGACAAATCAAAAATAATGTTCGTCAACTATCCGAACAACCCGACCTCGGCTGTGGCTGACCAAACCTTTTTCGAGAAACTCGTGGAGTTCGCAAGAAAGCACGGCATAGTGATCCTGGCTGATAACGCCTATTCCGAGGTCTACTTCGAGGAGGAAGACCGGCCCATAAGTATTATGGAGATTCCCGGAGCCAAAGAAACCGCCATAGAGATTCACACTTTTTCAAAAACGTTTAACATGACAGGATGGAGAATAGGCTTTGTCACTGGAAGCAAGCAACTGATAGACGCCTTTCTGACCCTGAAGTCGAATTTTGATTCGGGCGTTTTCATGGCCATCCAGAGGACGGCGGCACGGGCGTTGGGGCATCCGGACGCCGAAGGCTTCAACAAAGCGAGGACCACGCTTTTCAAGAAGCGCCGCGACCGCATAGCCAAAAGTTTGGACGACCTTGGGCTCAAGTTTCAACTCCCGCGGGCAAGCTACTATTTTTGGGTGCACGTTCCCGAACCTTACACTTCTTCCGTGGAGTTTTGCGCGGACCTGCTCGAGAAGCAAGGGCTGGTGGTGACACCCGGCGTGGGGTACGGACCCAGTGGAGAGAGCTTTTTCAGGGTCTCCATGACCTCCCCGGATGAAAAGATCGGACAGGGTATGGCAAGACTGGGACATTTTATGAAGGGACTAAGATGAAAGCGACTTTAATGCTGGCCGACGGTACAGTCTTTCGGGGAACGTCTTTCGGCGCTCCAGGGGAAAGAGTCGGAGAAGTGGTTTTTAATACGGCGATCACCGGTTACCAGGAGATACTGACGGACCCGTCGTATCGAGGGCAGATAGTAACAATGACCTATCCCCATATAGGCAATACCGGGGTAAATTTCGAAGATAACGAGGCCGTCAGACCTTTCTTGTCGGGATTTGTCGTCAAGGAATACTGC
The DNA here is from genome assembly GCA_016212925.1 of Desulfomonile tiedjei. NCBI lineage: Bacteria > Pseudomonadati > Thermodesulfobacteriota > Desulfomonilia > Desulfomonilales > Desulfomonilaceae > Desulfomonile > Desulfomonile tiedjei. The sequence goes on along the minus strand of JACRDF010000014.1, from coordinate 84,890 downwards.
CCTCACCCGAGCAACTGGCGCAAGAACCAGGATCTCCACGACTTCTTGATCAAATACGGGATAATGGCTATCGACGGTATCGATACCAGAAAACTCACCAGGAACCTGAGGGAAACCGGGGCAAAAAAAGGCATAGTGTCCACGGAGGATCACGATTCAGAAAGCCTGCTGAAAAAGGTTCGAGCCTACCCCGACATCGAAGGGCTGGATTTGGTGCGGGAAGTCACATGCTCCGAGCCGTACGACTGGGATGAAGGGACCTGGCAATGGAACGCGGAGCCAAAAAGGAATACAGGACAATTCCGCGTGGCTGCTTACGATTCCGGCATAAAGCAGAATATCCTCAGGCTCTTGGTGGACTCGGGCGCCAAGGTCAGAGTATTTCCCGCGTTCGCCACCAGTGACGAGATCCTCGAGTACGACCCTGACGGAGTCTTCCTGTCCAATGGTCCGGGTGACCCCGAATCAGTGCCCTACCTGATTCAGAATGTCCGCAATCTCATTGGTAAGAAGCCCATCTTCGGCATTTGCCTGGGGCATCAGATCTTGGGCCTGGCTCTCGGCGGGAGGACCTTCAAGCTTACTTTCGGCCACCATGGTGCCAATCACCCGGTCAGGAGGTTCGATACCGGCCAGGTGGAAATCACGTCCCAGAATCATAACTTCGCTGTAGACCCTGAAAGTGTCCGTTCAGAGTGTGACATCACCCACATCAACCTCAACGATCAGACCGTGGAAGGGATGGCGCACAGGAAATACCCTGTTTTTTCGATACAGTATCATCCAGAGGCTTCGCCGGGACCGCATGACTCCCGGTACCTTTTCGAAAGATTCAAGAAAATGATCGAAAAGTCCTGACGCCCCTCGTTTGAGGACAAGATCAATCAGCATCGGCGCATCTTGCCGGTCTGCGTTGGGGAAAGGGTTTTACGGCATCCCCCGAAACGCGGACCTCTTCGCTCCCTTGGAAACCGCGTGTCTTGCCTGCTGGAAAGGTTCCGCGGGAGGCGGAAGCCGGCCAGCAGACAGGATGCAGAAGTTTTTGGAGAGGGGTGCGGGTGCCCTCGGCGGGCGGCCATGTCTTCCTTCGAGTCGCCCCGGCCACCACAGCGGTCGAGCGAGCTTAAAACCGCGATGTCGCCCTGCGCGCAGCAGCTTTTTTCAAACGGAAGTTTATACTTCACAAACACAAAAAGTCCTTGACAAATAAAATGCGATAGTCACTGGTTGACAAAGGGCCACGAGTCATTTATTAAAGAGTACTTAGGTGTCCCAAAAGAAATTCCCCCGATAGCCTGACACTATCGGGGGGGCGCAAAATAACCGCTAAACCAAAAGAAGATCACACGTTACCAAGGGCGCCAGACTAGCTTGAGCAAATCACGAACTAAGTCTGGGTTTTGCGCTATCCAGTTAAGGATAACTTCTACTAGCCGGACAAATTGAGGGGTGACGCTAATTAAGAGCATCGTCACGCTCCTCCTTTCACGCCCCTTTAGGCCCAAAGCGCTCCTCCTAGACGCAATGGGTTTTCGGGGGCAGCCTGATTAAATAGGGGGACAAGGCTTCCAGGAACAAGGTTCGCCTTTGCTCCCCCATACAACATTTTTCCTATCAGAAATCACTGCCCGAGTCAAACCTTTTTTGCGCGCAACCGTACGATATTATTAGAGATTTGGGTCTTACAGTTACTACTTAGAGTGTATTCTCAGGGTTGATCTATAACCATGCTTAATTACTGAGGCAAGTTAGGTTACTTGGCAGGGTGGCGGTTTACCGGAGAAGTTTCATCTAACAGTTGAAGTTTGTTCTTGTTTTTTGACTTCTTTTTGGGTTTCGTACTCAAGAGGGTGTCTACTGCCTCATCGAAGCAGATTGGGTGAATTGAAATCAATTCGGCGTCGGGGCCAGGGCGCTTCTTTTTAGATTCGGCTTCTGGGTTCATGAGATATTCTCCTTGCGTTAGGAGGGTGGTTCAAACTTTCGGTATATCGTGTTGCGGAATACGATGCTCGGATCATGTAATATCGGGCCAAATTTTCGGAACAAGATCTCCCGTCGGTTGACTTCCTCTACCGAAAACAGCTCATCTTGTGCCGGATAAACAACATCTGGCTTCCCGATTTTCAAGGGGGGATTTCCTACTCTTCCGTTCAGTTTTATTAACTCGTCATCAAATGTATCAAGAATCGTGATGTGATGCCTCATTGCAGTAGCCACATGAATGGCATCCTTGGGTTTTAGGGGAGGGTAATCCCAGACCAGTTGTCTGGCTTCTTCTGCAACATACCTATTAACATCTCTTACTTCGATGTACGGTTGCTTGAAAAAAGCTTTGACTTTATTGACATCCTCGACTGGGATTGCGGTTGCGTGTTTTAGCTTAACTACTTCCGCAAGGGTCAAGGCAGAAGTGACCAATAGAATCTCACCTTCCTCTGCTGCTCTTAATGTTTGTCGGCAAGCTTCTTCGTTCTCAGGTTCACCCTTAAGCCAGCCGAGAAAACATGCTGAATCCCAGTATCTTACTTCACGTTTCAATCTGCTTCCCTAAACAACCCGTACACTTCTTCAAAGCGCGGAAGGGTATGCGCTTCAGGAAAAACCTCGAATTCCTGTACTTCAATGTCCTTAATTTCTCCATCGCGATCATAACGAATGAATCCAGTCACATTCGCCCGCCTTCCCCAAAATGGAGCCATGTCGTTCAGCATGTCCTGGGAAACATGACATCTGATGTGCCTGTTCAGCAACCGGTCTTTTATATAGACGTGATCTGCACCTCTTTCGGATACTTCAGAGATTCGGCCTTCGATAGACCCCCAATCCTTACTTACTGTTTCAAAAATAGAATCTACATTGGCCAAGGTTTTAGTGGTTACGCGATGTATCTTGCTTTCGGTCCGAATCTTAATCGAATCCAGCCTTTCTCCATCACTCCCTATTACCTCGGCTACATCTCTGGCTTTCTTTAGAGCAAAGTTGCTGAAATGGCGCGGCCTCTCAGAACTTGTCTCAATGGTGTCCACGCCAGATTCAATACAGCTTAACAACGCGGGAAGCTGATCGGGGGGAAAGTGAGGACTGATCGACTCTGGTTGGAAGTGTATGTTGGCACTTCCAGAACTTACCGATACGATCCACCTCACGGTTTGCTTGGAGCCTGAAAAATCTCTCGCGACTTCATTAATTAGGTCTAAAAAAGCATTAAAGGCTTTGCGAAATTTGTCAGCGGTGATTTTAGGGCCATCAATCTCTAAGGTGAGTGACCGGAGTTTTTTGGTTGTCTCTGTGGGCATGGCAATCACCTCTAACCGATCATAATTTAACACAGACTTTTTGTCAGAGCGATCTTTCTTTCTGGTTCCTACAAGAAATTTGGTCCCTTCCTTCAGTTGCGTGATATCCCGCCTTGGCTCTCTCGATACATGAGTCTCTTCCCTTCAGCCCCTTCAATCGCCGCGACCATCCGCTCTCCATCCGTTACCTTCCGATAGTTCCACCGAAAAGAAAACTCGTTAGCATAGCGTTGAAGATGCTGTTTGGAAAGGCTATGAAAGATGCCGTAATGACCGCGTTTCAATAGAGCGAAGAAAGACTCAACGGTATTTGTATAGGCATCCCCCCGAACGTATTCTTTATGACCATGATTCACGATCTCATGGCCACCGACGAATTCAGCTCCTATGCCCTGGTAAGGCGACCATTCATCGGTCATAATACGGGATTCATAGTCAACGTTTTCTCTGATGGCAGTTTTCAAGGTTTTGGTATCAACGCGCTCAATTCGTTTAGAGCGGACGCGGCCATTTCTCTCAACCAGAGCAACAACAGGCGTTTTTCTCTCAGAGCCGCGGCCACGCTTGCCTTGTCTGGTTTTGCCGCCAACATAACATTCATCTACTTCAACAGTGCCTTTTAGCAGACAACTCCCAGGGCTTTCGATCATAGCCTCTCGTATTCTATGGCTCAGGAACCAAGCTGTCTTGATCGTAACCCCTAACTCCCGGCTCAATTGCAGCGAGGAAATGCCTTTCTTGCTGCTCGTCATAAGATGTAACGCCATAAGCCATTTATTAAGGGGGATATGAGAATCCTCAAAGACTGTGCCAATACGGACGGTAAATTGCTTACGGCAAGCCGCACAGGTATAAACACCGGCGCGTACCGGTCTCTTAGATTCTGGCTTGGCCTTTATCGCGTAGACCTTGTCATGTCCGCAGTGAGGGCAAATAGGACCATTCGGCCAGCGCTTCTCTTCTAGGAACTTACGGGCTTTTTCTTCATCAGCAAAAAGCGGCGACAAGGTAGCAAGATTAATTTCGTGTTTCATGGCAGCCCCCAAAGCGTGTATCATCTAGGGGGGATTATAGTACGGGGAACTGTGTTTGTCAAGTATAAAGTTCCGTTTTCAAAAAGGGTCTCCCCGCAATTTCCTAATCATCCCTAGGATCTTGATTCTCTTGGGCGCGAATGGTAGATTAAGCAAGCTGTATCTATTCGCGAGAGCGGGCTAGAGGTAGATTCGCGAAATGTCCTTTTTGTGAAGGGCTTTTCCTTTGAGGTTTCGTTCGCGCGGCGGCCAAGTTCGTTGTCGCGATCGAGCCAAACGTTTACCGACCCCACCTCCGAAATCCCCATCGTAATTAAGGATCATCATACGGCCTGATAGGCGGTCACAGGTTAAGAATATGCCCACCGGAAAGAGACCGATGCTCTTTCCGAGGCGAGGAGACGGCAATGGATTTAAGTTTCGTTCGAACCACCTGCCCTTACTGCGGATGTGGATGCGAGTCGCTTTTGGAGGTCCTGGACGGAAAGCTGCTAGGGACAATCCCGTCCAAAACAAACCCCATGAATAAAGGCAAACTGTGCATCAAGGGATGGAATATGCACGAATTCGTGCAAAGCCCGAACAGACTGACCAAACCCTTGATCCGCAAGAACGGCGAGTTGCAAGAGGTCTCTTGGGACGAAGCGCTCGATTTTACCGCGTCGCGTCTGAAAGAAATCAAAGAGAAGGACGGCGGGGAGGGTGTGGCTTTTCTGACCTCGGCCAAATGCACCAATGAAGAGAATTACCTCCTCCAAAAGTTCTGCCGGGTCGGGTTCGGGACGAACAACATAGACCACTGTGCCCGTCTCTGACACTCCTCTACGGTGGCAGGTCTTGCCGCCGCTTTCGGGAGTGGGGCCATGACAAACTCAATCGCCGAGATCGAAGACTCCGATTGCATATTCATCATAGGGTCAAACACGACCGTCGCGCATCCTCTGGTCGCATACAGGGTTTACCGGGCCAAGGCCAAGGGAGCCAAAATCATTGTCGCGGACCCTCGAAAGATTCATCTGACTTCTATCGCGGATGTTCACATCAGCCAAAATCTTGGCTCCGACGTTGCGCTTTTGAACGGAATAATGAACGTCATCGTTGCCAAAGGCCTCCACGACAAGGCATTCGTCGAGGAACGCACCGAAGGCTTCGACCAACTGGCCGAAGTGCTGAAGAACTATCCTCCTGAGAAAGCATCTGAAATCAGCGGTGTCTCCGTTGAAGACATTATCAAGATCGCGGAGATGTACGGTTCTGCCGAGCGGGGCTCGATCCTTTACGCGATGGGCATCACTCAGCACACCCACGGCGTTGACAACGTTAAGTCGCTGGCTAACCTCGCGATGCTGACCGGCAACATAGGCAAATACGGCGCGGGCGTGAATCCCCTGCGCGGTCAGAACAATGTCCAGGGCGCGTGCGATATGGGCGGATTGCCCAACGTCTATCCCGCATATCAAGTCGTCACCGACGACAACAACAAGAAGAAGTTCGAGGATGCCTGGCAGGCGCAACTCTCCAATCGTGTGGGCTACACCATAATGGAGATGATGCACGGCCTGGAAGACGGATCGGTCAAGGGCCTGGTAGTGCTCGGCGAAAACCCCGTCGGCAGCGATCCTGACGCCAACCACGTAAAGCATGCCCTGGAATCCGCGGAGTTCCTCGCGGTGATAGACATATTCCTCACCGACACGGCCAAGCTGGCTCACGTAGTCCTCCCCGGCGCGTCTTATGCCGAGAAAGACGGCACATTCAGCAACACCGACCGGAACGTCCTGCGGGTCCGCAAAGCAGTCGAACCGGTGGGTGAATCACGCCCGGATTGGCAGATCATCTGCGACATATCCACTCGCTTTGGACTGCCCATGAGCTATGAATCGCCAAGCGAGATCTTTGACGAGATCGCCAAGGTCGCGCCCAGCTACGCGGGCCTCAACTACGAGCGCCTCGAAAAAGGCGGCATACCGTGGCCTTGCCCATCCCAAGATCATCCCGGAACGCCGATCCTGCACAAAGAGCGTTTCACACGAGGCAAAGGGCTCTTCCACGCGATAGAATATCGCGCGCCTGAAGAATTGACCGACGACGAATTTCCGATCCAACTCACCACCGGAAGGTACTTCCCTCACTACCATACCGGAACTATGACCCGAAACTCTCCGACCCTGCACCGTGAGATGCCTGAAGGCCACGTCGAGATCAACCCGCAAGACGCTGCCGCGCTCGGCCTCAAAAACCGCGACGAGGCCCGCATCGTCTCCCGTCGCGGGGAAGTCGTCTCCAAAGTCCTCCTCACCGACCAGGTCGAGCCGGGAACCATCTTCATGAGCTTCCACTTCATGGAAGCCAATGCAAACGTCCTGACCAATCCCGCTCTGGACCCCATCTGCAAAATCCCTGAATACAAAGTCTGCGCTGTGCGCGTCGAGGCGCTCGCTGGAGAGCAGGCAGCAGCGGCAGGGGAGTAGGGGAGAGAGCGAAGAGGGAAAAAGGAAGATGGAAGATGGAAGAAAGAAATGCGGGGAGGCCCTTTTTGAAAAAAGGGCCTCCCCGCACCCCTCCCCAAAAACTTTCGTATCATGCTCGCTGAGAGGCTTCCGCCATCGGCGGAAGCAACCCAGCGAGTGATATTTAGCCGTCGCCGCGTTTTGGTCTGATACAGATTCGCTTTGAAACTGTGAGATAACGTTTGCCAAGTAGGGGCAGACCTGCGCGTCTGCCCTGCCGTTCCAACCCTGCTTGGAAAGCGGGGGAAGCACTCTCTGCTTTTCAACGTGGAGACGGCTTCGCTCCCGCGCCCTCGTAATGACAGTTTGAACCCCGCCTTTTTTTCTTTAACCGATCAGCCGCTGTAGGATGTGGTGAACGAAGCGAACCGCATCGCTCGCGAAAAGAAGCCGAATCATGCAGTTTTTGGCGATCATTGCATCTTACCGCGGGTGGCCCGGACGACACCGCGTCCGGGTCGCGAAGCGACAGGAGGTGATTTACGGCCCGTGAACTGCCCTGCCAGTCGTTGGATAAGGTAGCGTCCTCGGAACAGCCCCTCTTGTTCCTTCGGAACCCGGAGGCAGTGGCCTCCGGGCCACCCCGCTCGCGCGTCCACCGACGCTGAAGCGATTCCCAGAAGTTTTGTCCCAATGCAGTTCGTCGATGTAGGGGCAGGCCCCCGCGCCTGCCCTAGGCCCAACGATACGCCGGAATGCGGGTGGACTCGGGGGTCCGCCCCAACAGGAACCGGTCCTTCCCTTTGCAGCTGATACCAGTTCACTCCCAAAGCATGAAGATCAGTTCGAAGCAAGAACCGCCCTGGCCTGGTTCCCAGGTCGGTGGCACCCAACTGACGAACGTGGACCGAATAACGGAATTTGTTGGGAAGGACTTTCTCGTGAAGAGGGTTTCGCCGAACGCTTTTCCGAAAGCTTCTATGTCATTTTTGCCTTGGCAGTCCCGCTCACAGCGGGACTGCCAAGGCAAAAATCATATAGAGTTTTTTGAAGGGGGTGCGGGGGGAACTTTTTTACAGAAAAAAGTTCCCCCCGCATTCTTTCCTTTCCTCTTCCTCTCTTCTCTTCTTTCCTCTCCTCCCCCTACTTATTCTTCCATTCAGGCTTTCGTTTTTCGAGGAATGCGTTGATGCCTTCGTTCGCGTCGTGAGTTTCCATGAGGTCAGCGAGGTAGAGTCCTTCCATGCGGGGGAAGTCTTCCCAGATTCGGCGGAAAAAATCCTTCCGGACGGCCTGGTTTGCGATGCGGAGGCATTCCGCGCTTTTGGGGATTAGGTATTTATCGATCCAGGCAGAGGCAGCTTCCCAAGCGTCCTGGCCTTCATCTAGGAGGATGTTGACCATACCGATGCGGTGAGCCTCAACAGCGTCGATGGAGCGGCCGGTGAGGCAAAGATCGTCCGCATAGGCCTGCCCCACCTTGCGGGGAAGCATCACCGACGCGGGAGGCGGAAATACGCCAAGCACGATCTCCGGCTGGCCGAACATGGCAGTCCTGTCCGCGAATATGAAATTGCAGAACAGGGCCAGTTCCATACCACCGCCGAGGCATTGCCCGCGGACAACAGCCACGGTCGGCACCGCGAGCCTGACCAATTGGTGAAACATCCCGTGAAAGGAGTGGAGCATCATGGCCGCGTTTTCTTTGGTGTGTTCCTGAACGCTCGCGCCAAAAGAAAAATGCTTGCCTGCACCCTCAAATACTATGGCTTTCAGGTCTTTGTTGTCGGACATTCCCGCCAGGGTGCACAAGATTTCGCTGAGCATGGCTGCTTCGAGAATATTGGCTTTAGGAGAATTGAGAATGATCTTTGCGACCGCACCATCAAAGTGCTTCTCAACTTTGATTAATTGTGGCTCCATATGCCTCCCTCCTATTGAATTTTTCAGGCAGGGAATTGCGGGGAGGCCCTTTTTGTAAAAAGGGCCTCCCCGCACCCCTCCCCAAAAACTTCTATGTCTCGTTCGTTGGGCGGGTTCCTCCAACGGCGGAACCCGCCCAACGAGCAAGATATGGAGTTTTTTGAAGGGGGTTCGGGGGAAAGCTTTTTTGCAGAAAAAAGTTTCCCCCGAATGTTCCTATCTTGATTTCTTCTTCTACCCCTGGGGCTTTCCCATCACCTCTGCGAAGGTTTCGGGTGTGGCCGGAGCGCCTTCGGCAATTAGCTGTCGCCACTTGATGAAGTCGATGACATCCTTGCCTGTGATCTTCTTGGAGTTGAACGCGTTGAACCCGAGGTAGGCCTCATAGCCCATGTTCGCCATCAACCAGTGACGGTTGGCGAGCTTGGTCTGATCCCAGAAGAATTTCTTCTTCGCGCGGATGCCGTCCACCGCCTTGATCAAGCAGCCGGGGAAGAGGTTCGCGAAGGTCCAGATGACTTTGTTCACTTCCTTGTCGAGCAGCTCGAAGTCTTTGGGAAGGTCTTTCATCATCTCTTTGGCTTCTTTGCCCTCGGAGCCGGTCTTGAATTCCCCGTAGACGATTTCCCCGTCCTTCACGTAACTATCGGTGATTACGAGCGGATTGCGGATGAACTTTTCACCCTGCTTCAACACGGGAATGGCCTTGGAGATCAGGTTTTTCGCCCGCATCTTGTAGGCGCTCCACATCTCGCAACTGACGCAGTTCCACATCGCGTCTTCCATGGACAGGAACCAGGGCAGGAAGTCCGTGGACCCACCGTCGGGGCTGGAACCGTGTCGAGCGCCCGCCTGACCGAAAATCGCCAGGTCGCTGGAAATGGCCAGGTCGCAGGCCATGCCTATTTCCTGGCCGCCTGCTACTCGCATTCCGTTTACTCGGCAGATCACCGGCTTTTTGCAGTTCAGGATGGCATCGACCATGCCGTTAAAGAGATCCATGTACTCGCCGTATTCGTGCGGGCGCATGGAGTAGTATTCGGCGTATTCCTTGGTATTTCCACCGGTGCAGAAAGCCATATCTCCCGTTCCGGTAAAAACTACGGCCACTACTGACCGGTCCTGGCTGGCTGAACTGAACCCGGCAATTACTCCCTTGACCATCTCGGTGGTGTAGGAATTGTACTGCTTGGGGTTGTTCAGGCGAATCCAGGCCACATAAAGGCCGTCGCACTTTTTGCCGTCGGGCGAGGTCAAGGGTTTCTTCTCATAGACCGTGCAAGGAGCTTCGGTCCCCCAGTGCTCGGGACCCATAAGAATATGATCCTTTGCGCCGTTGTCTCTAGGCAACCATTCCAGTGACATTATTAACCTCCTGTTTGGACTTCAAGTTTAGAGCGGCCCTGCGGGGTTTCACCTTTACGCTCGTGGCACTCCCCCGGCCGGCAGTGATCGTGCTTTATCCTGATGTGTGCTGAAACATCTTTCGGGCAGGCACGGAGGCCTACCCTTGCGCTATATGCCTGGGCTCACTTGGCCGGTTCGAAAGCGTAAAAGACCCGCGGGATTTCCACGACCTCCCGGCCCACTTCCTGCGGCACAGGGTCTACGTCGAAGACCGCAAGCTTGACAGTATCTCCCGGCTTCAGTTCACCCTCTTTGCAATTGATGATTCGCACGAAAAAAGTCCTTTTGCCCTGTAAATCCACCAACGCGTGGATGAGCGGGGCCTTGCCGAACCCGAGTGGGACCCCCACCACTTCTTCCGTCACGTCTATGACCGTGCCTGTAGTCGGCCAGTCTACCCACTCCATATCGGTGCAGTAGCATTCGGGGCAAAGCACCCTCGGAGGAAACGGCTCGGCTCCACATGCCTTGCACTTTCTAGTCGTGAAGCGGCCTTCGTTCAGGTGCTCGTAAAATGGATAGATTTGATTAAACTCCTTGGATTCCTGCGGAAACAGGTCCATGGTGATCATATACTTGCCGTCCAGAACGGGGATTCCCGGGGTGCTCATGCGACCTCCCTTCCATAAACAAGAACCGTGTGAGCGGCTATGAACCCGCTGAGGTTGTGGGTCAGTCCGATGCTGGCCCCAGGGACCTGCTGAACCGCATCTCCACGCAGTTGACGGGTCACCTCAATCGCCTGGCGTATGCCGGTGCCTCCAAAGGGGTGGCCGCACCCGATGAGACCGCCGTCAGTGTTGGTGGGGATTTTACCGCCCAAATCGTTCTGCCCGTCTCCGACAAACGAGCCTCCCTCACCTTTCTTGCAGAATCCCAGATCTTCCATTTCGATGATTTCGGAAATGGTGAAGCAATCGTGGGTTTGGGCCACATCGATGTCTTTCGGGTCGACCTTGGCCTTCATGTATGCCTGGTTTGCCGCGATCTTGAGTGCTTCCCAGGTTGTCCAGTCGGGCATGTTGGCAGACATGTTGTTCAGCGACGCCTGGCCTGTCCCGCGAATGTAAACCAATGGTTTGTCGGTCATGGCTTCGGCTCTTTCTTCGACCGCCAAGACAACCGCAGCCGCTCCGTCGGTGATCGGGCAGCAATCGTAAAGGGTCAATGGAGAAACAATCATGCGGCCGTTCATGACTTCTTCCATGGTCACAGGCGTCTGAAACTGGGCCTTTGGGTTTTTGGCCGCATTTCGGCGATTCTTTACGGAGATCTGGCCCAGGTGCTCCTTTTTGGTCCCGTATTGTCTCATGTGCTGTTTAGCCACCATCGCGAACACGGGGGGAGGAAGCCCCAAGCCCTGGCCGCCGTCCCAATCGTGGTCCACCGAGGCCAATTCACTGTAGAAGACTTCCCATTTCTGCGGCGTGTAAAGCTTTTCGCCGCCTGCAACCATCACCACATCGGCCTGGCCGGATTTTATGAGAGCGAAGGCCAGGATGATGGCGGAGCTTCCGCTTGCGCAAAGCAATTCCACTCGCGCGCAGATGTTCTTTGGTTTGATACCCACGTATTCGGCCACCAGCGGGGCCAAATGGGTCTGATAGGAGGTGCGCTCCGTGTATGCGGAGGCTACAAGCAAGCCGTCAATGTCTTTCGGGTTCAGTTGTGGGCTGTCGTCATAGCAGGCTTTGGCTGCTTCCTGGAAAAAGTCCCTCTGGCTGCCGTCTCTGACCCCCCACTTTGACATTCCCCCGGCGATTACGCACACATTACGTTCCATAAGTGACTACCTCCGGTCTAATATTGAGGCAAGGCTGTTTTTGGACCACACCTTCAGCGGCACGGCGCCGCGCTGCTTTGCGTCGAACAAGCGCTCAGGTTCCGGCTTTCTCTGAACCTGCATTTTGAATTGTGGATCTGATACCCAAGTTGAAGGAGATCTATCAGAAAACTCACCGGACCCTCTTTTGCGGGACGAGTCCGCGACGTCATGGCAATTTGACACACCCGCCGACGACCCATCAAGCGTCCCGGGATGACAGCACGGCTCGAATATGCAAAATTCGACTGTAGCGAGGTGCTGCCTCGCCGACTCCGGGGAACCATGTCGGACCGTTTTTCAGTTTACAGTCTTTTGCCTTCTCAAGGCAACCACTTTTTTCGGGCGTAACTTCACAAATCAGTACGACGCTCAATCACGCCAATATATAGAACTGATGCGGTGCATTAATTTCTTGAGGTTATGGAAGCGTTTCCTATTTTTCGCTTCCTGTGCTTTTTTATTGTTTTCATTATGATGAATTAATATTACGGTCGAACGATGCTCGTGGGAGCTGAAACATGCGCACCCCCTGAACGCTGTCCCGGCAGGACCACAACCGTTAAGAACTTTTTGTGGGGACTGTTATAGCGTCAAGGCCCCACCGGGCCACAGATTTCGAGGCGATTCGGTTTACGTCAAGAATCAACTGGCAAAGAAAGCTTTGAAAGCTCGGTGGCACATCCAGAGATCTTCCTTTGAGCTAACTTCCAGTGGAGAGTGCATCCCCAGCAAAGGCGGACCGCAATCAATAATATCCATCCCGGTTTTGGCCAGGTACTTGGCCACGGTCCCGCCCCCGCCCTCGTCCACCTTGCCGCCGTCAGCCGCTTGCCAGAGTATGCCGCTGTCATTGAACAATTTGCGGACCCAGGCCACGTACTCTGCATTCGCCTCCGAAGCCATATACTTGCCGCCGTGCCCGGTGTACTTCGTGATATTGATGCCGTGGCCGAGCCTGGCGCAATTGCGCTTGTCATGGACCTCCGGGTAAGTGGGATCGACTGAAGAGGTCACGTCCGCGGACAAGGCCTTGCTGTTGAAAAATACCTGGTGAAGATTCCTGTAAGTTGGTTCAATACCCGTTTTCTGCATCAGTTTCATCAGGAACATTTCCAGGAAGCGGGATTGAGCACTGGTATTGCCTTCGCTACCGATTTCTTCTTTGTCGTAAAAGATGGCTATAGCAGCATGGTCGGGGTTGCGTGTTTGTAATGCGGCGGTAAAACAAGCATAAGCACAAATCCTGTCGTCCTGCCCGTACCCGGCGATCAGGCTTCGGTCCAAACCCAAGTCGCGGGCCGGTTCCGCAGGAACGACCTGGATCTCTGCGCTGGTAAAGTCTTCCTCGGTGATCTTGTATTTCTTGTTGAGGTATTCCAGCACAGCGAGCTTGACGCGCTCTTCCGCTTTTTCGTCTTGGTGTGGCAAGCCGCCCAGGATGAGATTCAAGTTCTCGCCGGGTATGAATTCCGAGGCCTTTTGGTCCATTTGCTTGCGGGCCAGATGCGGCAACAGATCGGTGATAGTGAAGACCGGGTCCTCCGGATTCAATCCTATTTCGATGTCAACCTGCTTGCCGTCGGCGCGGATCACGGTCCCGCACAAGGCCAGCGAGCGGGCCACCCAATGGTATTTCTTGATTCCGCCGTAGTAGTGGGTCTTGAGAAGGGCAAGGCCTGTGTCCTCGTACAGGGGATTCGGCTTCAAATCCAGCCGCGGACAGTCCACGTGGGACGTCACCAGCCTCACCCCTTCGGTTATGGGCTTTTTTCCCACGACCGCAATTGCCAGGGTTTTGCCCCGCAATGCGTGAAATACGCGCGAAGCCTTTTCCCGGGCTGAATCCAGCTCTCGAAAGCCCTCTTTCTCGGCCCGTTCCAAGATATGCCGAACAGCTCTTCTTTCGGTGCGAGCGTGGTTAAGGAAATCGAGATAACCTTGGGCATAGTCGAAAACGAGTTTCTTGTCCGCAGCGGAAAGCTTGTCCCACGCACGTTTCGACTGCCTGACCAGTTTCTCCTTCAGATCGCGGGTCTTCTTTGATCCTTTTTCAGCGGGCATATCAGGTCCTGTGCCAGATGGGTCGTTCGTTTATCGTCGAAATTTCCAGGGCGGGTCCAGCGGGTTGAACGGTTCCGGCAGCGAGCGCGGCTGGTCGGCCGCGGGGCCCAAAGGCCCTAACGACGTGGCGGAAGCGGCCTTCACAGGGGGATGGCTTTTCTTTTCCATAAAATCCTTGGCTACATTAATCGGGGTGGCAAAGCCTATGCCCTGGCTCTTCCAAAGCAAAATTGTGTTGATGCCTACGACTTTGCCGTCCAGATTGAAAAGCGGGCCACCGGAATTCCCCAAGTTCATGGCCGCGTCAATTTGAATTAACGGTGGATAGCCCGCACCCGGAATGGTCCTTTTCTGGGCGCTTACAATTCCTATCATGGCGGACTGGCCGATTCCGTAGGGGTTCCCTATTCCTACTACCCACTCGCCTAACTCAACCGAGTCGGAGTCCCCCATCGTTACCGGGTGCAGATTGTTGGCAGATATTTTCAAGACTGCAAGATCGTTCTTGCTGTCCTTGAACAGGGCTTTTCCGAGGAACTTCCGACCGTCGAGCAGTTCCACTTCGATTTGCGTACCATTGCGCAGCACGTGTTCGTTGGTGAGAATATGGCCGGTACTGGAAACTATGAACCCCGACCCATATCCTGTGGCCTTTCCATTGGAATCGCCCGAGAAGCCCAGATTGCCCAGCGACCAGGAGGAATTTGAATCGAGCATGCGGATCGACACCACGGACTGGTTAACTTTCCTGATGAGGCCCTTTATGTCCGGATATCCGCCTTGCCGAACAACAGGCTCCTTGACAGGCTCCTGCGGTGTTTCGGGTTTGTACGGGACCGGCGAAAGCCCGATAGTGGTCTTTTTACTCCCGGCCCGGGGATCCTCCGGTCGGGCGGCATTGGGACCCTGGATGCTGCCGGAAGATGACGGAGTAGCCGCGCGTCGAAGGAGAATGTCTTCTGCCTGCGCGAGCGACGGGGGAAACAACATAGCCGAGGCAAAATATGATATTGTAATACAGAGTGCAAATCGGAAAGCCGTCATCCAAAGACTCCTTCAAACGGTTTTCGGAGGCAAACCGCTGGATAGGCGCGGTTTTCCGGGAGATGGGCTTGCATATAGCCCCAGACGAACCGGCTTGTCAACCTATTTTTTTGGATTTTCCTTGACACAATCAGTATGTTTCGTTTATTTTCTAATGTTTTTGATTAACACCCCTGTACTTTGTGAGAGATTTATATATGTATGAACTTGAAATCATTGTCGGCTTTTGCGGCGCCCACCGCTTGAGAGATTACAAAGGAAAGTGTGAGCGCTTGCACGGTCACAACTACCGAGTCCATGTTACAGCGAGGGCCTCGTCCCCTGGTCCGGGCGGAATGGTCATAGACTTTGGTGACCTGAAGCATGCTGCCAACAGAGTCGTCGAAAGGCTTGACCACACCTACCTGAATGATGTTAAACCATTCGATGAGATTGAGCCGTCCGCGGAGAATATCGCAGCATATTTGTACAAGGAAATAGCTCAGGGGCTGAAAGATCGCGGCGAGATTCTCTACAGCGTCTCGGTCTACGAATCGGATACATCGAGGGCTACCTTTATCCGGGACTAGGCCTCGAAAGGTTTCTGAAAAGCTGGCAATTTCCGCGAGGGTCGGCCCAAAAAAACAATGTTGCGAGGCGTTGCCTGCGCCGAAGGCCGAAACGGCCTGAATTCAAGTCACATCAAGTAAGCCGCCCGTACGTCGACAAGAATGTTCATCAGCGCGATTATACTCCACAGGGAGTTTTTCGCAACAGGTCCTGGAGGGTCCCCTGTGGTCGGCAAAGAACAGTCAGGGGGAGCCACGAGCCGGATGAAATCCGCTCTTGAGCAGGACTCATTAAATCCTTACCGGTCCGCCGGTAACTCAGGAGAATGTCCATGAATTCTTGGGCAATGCCTGACATTCAGAGCCAGCCCGACGGCCGTAAGATCCCCATCGACAAGGTGGGGGTAAAAGGCTTGCGCTATCCTATCGCGGTAAAAGATAGGAGAAAAGGGTGGCAGCACACAGTTGGTCTTTTTGATCTTTTCGTGAATCTGCCCCATGATTTCAAGGGAACTCACATGAGCCGATTTATAGAAGTTCTCAACGAATTCCGCGGGGAAGTCTCGATGGAGAAGTTCCAGGAAATCCTCGAAAAGATAAAAAACAAGCTCCACGCACAAAGCGCTCACATGAATGTCGAGTTCCCATACTTCATTGAAAAGATGGCCCCTGTCACCGCGACGCCGGGCTTGATGGCATACACCTGTTTTATGAGCGGCGCTCTGGGGGAGCGCTTTGACCTTATCGTGGGTGTGGAAGTTCCGGTCACGACTGTTTGCCCATGCTCAAAAGAAATTTCGGACCACGGTGCTCACAATCAACGCGGTCTGGTACGCGTCCAACTCAAATTCAAGAAGTTCTTCTGGATAGAAGATATCATTGAGGTGGTGGAATCCTCGGTCAGTTCAGAGATCTATTCGCTTCTCAAGAGGCCCGATGAAAAATATGTTACAGAAAGGGCATTTGAAAACCCGATGTTTGTGGAAGATGTGGTTCGATCAGCCGTTTCCATGCTTCGCGAAAAAGACAACTTCCCGTGGTATCGTATTGAAGCGGAGAACTTCGAGTCCATTCACAACCATAGCGCGTACGCGATGATCGAAAAGGACTTTTTACCCGAGCCTCAGAGATTTCGAGGGGCCGTGGCTACCCGGTTTAACGGGAGCATCTGAGAGTCTCGAAAGCTGCCGAAGGCAACCATTCAGTTACGCGAGGAGGTTGCAGAAAACCATTTCACCGCAGAGAACGCAGAGCGCGCAGAGAAGAGTACGGCGCGCACGGCCGTGCGCGCCGTACTCTCCGCGGCCTCTGCGGTGGTAGATCTCTTCCTTGGATGGGTGAAGCGTCCCCGGATAGGGTAACAGTTGCCACCGAAGCAATTATTGGCTTGACAGAAGTGACTTTGGTGTTTATTTTTAATAGGTTGATACAATCTTCGGCGATTTGCTCAAGTGGTATGGTTAATTTCCTTGGATTATAAGATCTTTTCAGCTAACAAATCCGTAGGGACGCCCCCCTGTAAGGAAGGTGGAGGTGGAGTGGGTTTGTCTGTTCGGCTTCTTTTGGTGGCCACCGCTGTGACCTTGATAAGTTGCGGACCGGGCTTCTGCCTTGAACCTGTCCCGGCCCAGACAAACATCGAGGCACTGGTCACCAGAACAGGGAACGGCCAAGCCGTCTTCATCACACCGCCGAAGGCTCCGGCCGCTGTGGCGGACCGGCCAAGGCCCCAGGCCGCACCGGTTGTGGCACGGCCTCCCAGCGGCCCGGTTCAGGCTGCTCCTGTGGCTCATCTGGCAAATCCGAACGGGAGCCGCGCCGCTCTGGGCTCGCCGCCTCGACCGAAGGCCGTTCCCTCGGATACGCGTAAAGCGGTTGATGCAGCTCATCCCACCCTACGCCCGGTGACAAAAGCTGAGCTGATACCCGCAAGTCAGCCAATGAGGCCCGACCCTTCCGCTCCTTCTCTTTTGTCCGCTCCTAAGACCGTGGCAACCGGGCCGAAGCCCGCCGTAAAGGCCAGGGCTTTGTACTGCTTGGACTGCTCTTCCAATAGACCGATGCTGGCTGAAAATATTTCGGAACCTCTTCCCATTGCGAGCATCACGAAGCTGCTTACAGCCATGATCGTCATTGATGAGATGAACCTCGACAATGTCCTGACGGTACCGGATGACATAAAAGAGGTGGAACGCCACACAGTCGGCATTCGACCTGGAGATCTATTGAGTGTCAAAGACCTGCTTCACGGGATGCTGATCGAATCGGGAAACGATTGTGCGGAGGTGCTGGCTCGCTCCTATCCCAAGGGAGGAAGAACCGCCTTCATCACGGCAATGAATCGTCGCGCCGCGCTCCTCGGGGCTTCCCGGACGAACATCTTCACTCCCAGCGGGCTGGACATGAAATTCATGCTTGGCCGTAAAGATCATCGCAACCTGATGACACGCAAGCCGAACCTTGCGACAGCGGAGGAAGTTGCCATCATCGCCCGTGAGGCCTTCAAGTACCCGCTTATTCGCGAAATCTCCGGCATGAAGACCTACACCATGCGGACACGTAACCAGCCGGCGCGAGACTATCCTCTCGCGTCCAATGACAAACTGTTACACAGAGACTTGCCGGTGGCAGGGGCCAAAACCGGTTTCACCAACATGGCCGGCAGGTGCATTGTGGCCCAGTTCAAGAACGAGAAGAGGGATTACCTTGTGGTGGTCCTCAACACCCCCCATCATTTCAAGGCCGCCGAAAGAATCTACCGCTGGGTCTGCAAGACCTTCTGAGTAACCATTTACTTACGCAGCGAAAATTAGGACCGCTGGCAGCGGGCAAGGTAGGCCGTCAGCGCGCCTGTCTATTTGCGGTGACGGGCAATCCCTTGTTCCACGCGGGGCCGTCCCACTGAAAATGAGATTGCTTCGTCGTTTCACTCCTCGCAATGACAATTTCACGCGGCAGCCTGAAGTAAGGTCCAGGAGCCATGTGTTCACGGCCTCTGCAAAATCTGCTGAGCAAAGGAAACAATCCATTACTTATAACGGAATAATTCACGTATATAAGAGATTTTTCTTGTGTAGCCGTCTATGCCCTTGTAGTAGTTGATCGTTTTCACTTTGCACCGAAAATGGTCCAAGAGGTGACCGATGAGCGGCGCTATTGATCGGACGACCGTACTGGCGGGGGACGTGGGCGGAACCAAGACGAATCTGGGACTGTTCGTGCCGGGAGCCGCGCGGCCGGAACTTGTCACCATGGAGTCTTTTACAAGCAAAGCCGCAGTGACGCTGTCGGACCTGATCGCCGCATTCATAGCTGACAAATCCGAGCCTATCGCTTCTGCCTGCTTCGGCATACCCGGTCCCGTTATCGAAGGTTCCAGCAAGACAACGAATCTGCCTTGGAAAGTGTCCGAACAGGTTATCAAGGACGACTTCGGATGGAAGAAGGTCCGCCTTATCAATGACTTGACAGCCACGGCCCACGCAGTCCCACTGCTGAGAAACGACGAGATCTTTGAATTGAACCCCGTTGCCGAAAACGCCAAGGGCAACATGGGAATTGTTGCACCGGGAACCGGCCTGGGCGTCGCTCTGATCGTGACAGTCGGTAAGAAATTGCATCCCGTGCCTTCTGAAGGAGGCCACGCGGATTTTGCCCCCACTGATGGCGATCAAGCAGATCTTTTGAAGTACCTCAGGAATAAATTCGACCACGTGAGCGTGGAACGCGTCATTTCAGGGCCCGGCTTGGCCGACATTTATTCCTGGCTGAGAGATCGCGGAGACTATGACGAACCTGACTGGCTTGCGGAAAGGCTGAAGTCTGAAGATCCTCCTATGGTGATTTCAGACGCGGCGCTGGACCAAAAAGAGCCGCTGTGCATCAAGGCGCTAGAGATTTTTGTTTCAATTCTCGGGGCTTACGCCGGCAACCTGGCCCTCACAGGAATGACCACCGGAGGGATTTACCTCGGGGGCGGCATTTCGCCGAAGATTTTACCGAAACTCAAGGAAGGCGCCTTCATGAAAGCCTTCACAGCAAAGGGCAGATTCAAAGAGCTTCTTTCTCAAATGCCGGTCCGAGTGATTTTGAACGATAAGGCCGCCCTACTGGGAGCCGCCTGGTGCGCGTTGCAGAATTTGAGCGAGGACTAAGAAACCGCGAGGAGACCTGTAATTTGAGACGGAATTGTTCACTTTACAAAGAATGCCCCACTTCCGTGGAGATCATCACGCTGGTCACAGGATGTCCGCTCTTGTTCTCATCCCCTGGCTCCTGCACGGCGCGACCGGAGGTCGCCATAATGCGGGCGCACGCCATGCGCCCCTACAGGATCAGGAGATGCAGGTCCGGACGATGCCAGGCTAAGCAGTCTGTTCTTTGCCAAGTGCATAATTCCGATTTGAGAAACGCTTCCCCCACAAAACCTCGGCTTCTCTAATCCTGAACCAGTTCCACGCCTCCGTGGGAAAAGTAATTGAAGCGTCCTGCCCTCACGTAAGTAACCACATCAATTCCTGATTGTTTTGCCATAGAAATCGCCAGGGCGCTGGCGCTCGAACGGGAGACTATTATGGGAAACCGGCTCCTGGCCGCTTTGACCAGCACCTCGGAAGTGATCCTCCCTGTGGTAAGAAGCAGCTTGTTGTTGGTTTCGATTTGATTCAGAAAGCAATGGCCCACGATTTTATCTACGGCATTGTGACGGCCGATGTCCTCGAGAATTGCCAGGTTCCGGGTCCAGTCAGCAACCGAGGCCGCATGGACGCCCCGCGTAACACTGTAAAGCCCCGGAAACGTGTCTAACTCGCGCATTCTTTGCAGGATCACGGAACAGGGCAAGGCCGGAAGTGCAACCTTTGGTCCTGAAGGAACTGAAGCAGCCTCCAACGAGAAGACCAGCCCACCCGCGCAGCCGGACGTGAGCATCCCCTTCTGCTCCAACTTTTCGACGCGTTCGGTCGGGACATTCAGTTCCACAAGCGCCAATTTATTGTCATAGTCGACCGAGCATTCCAGGAGTTCCTCTCGCGAAAGAATCACACCCTCGGAAACAAGGAAGCCAACAAAAAGCTCTTTCAGGTGGGTCGGCAGAGTCGAGATTGACAATATTTCGTTGTCGTTTACAAACAGAGTGAACGGAACTTCTTTGGCCAGAGAAATGGTCGCGCTCTCCAAAACTCCTTTGTTATAGCGTTGAGCCGCAAATTCTGTCGTGAGCGGGTGGGTGGGGTCTTTGGGGAACTGAACCAACAATTTCGTCCTTTCCGCTACCGGAAAATTTGCTGTGATTAACAGCCCGCTGACGGGGAGCTTCCAGGCAGGCTTCTTGAGAACGCCAGGCAGACCGGGCCGCGCCGGCCCGAGCTACCTGGCAGGCGGCACATTGGAACCGGTTTTCACGGAGGTTTTTCCTAACCTGCCGTCTTCGTTGAACAGCTCTCCGAATTGCGCGTCCGCGTACTTTTCGCAACGGCTTCGTAACCTTGTATATGTCCACAACAACTCGAGGCCCTCTTTGGTGAGTCTGGAGCCTTCGCTGGTGGTCTCCACTATTTTGAAACCGCAGCGTTCCTCGGTGGCCCTGATTTTGCCCCATACGGCTCGAAAAGGCTGTTTCAATTTTCGAGCGGCCTTGTTAATTGAACCTGCCTCCATGATGGCTTCGAGTATGCGGAGTCGGCCCGTGCCAATGACCAGTTTGCCCTGGTCATTTTCCACCCAGATTTTGGAACGGACTCGGAGCGACATGGGAAGCTATCCTCACCGGTTCGAGGTTGCACTGTCCGCGGATGCCGGGGCAGGGTCGCGAATAGACGCGAATACGGACATCGAACAATACGGACCGCGGATAATGTCATTATAGTCGTAATGCGCCGACCATTTCAACGCCAATCGCGGCTGGGTGTTATAACATTGCGTGTGCAAACAATTGACATTCGCCCCAAACATGCACGGACCTGACCAAGCTCAGGTCCGTGGCACCCACAGCGCGAAAGTGATGCGATCTTGGGTGCCACTGACCTGTGGGCCACCAGGTCAGTGCGGATTTTGCTTCCACCTGTCTTTCACTGTTTGAAAGGGAACTAGTATTAAGCATTCAGTTACGGTCGGAGAAATTCTGAATGCTTTCGTGGGGCAGGCTTTCCAGCCTGCCATCCTTGGCATTTTAGGACAGGCAGGCTGGAAAGCTTGCTCCACAAAAACAGGCCACCCCCGGAAAGAGTGAGAGTTCACCTTTAGCCGAGACATCGCCCTTGAACATGGTCGAACCATTGTGCTATGGACCGGAGAGCGAAAAATGCGTCCAGGAGGTGCCATGCGATCGGGTAGGCTCGTAGTTGCTCTAATCTTTGGCGGGCGCTCGGCGGAACACGAAGTTTCTCTTCGATCCGCGGCATCTGTGTTTCAGGCGATGGACAAAGAGAAATATCACGTAATTCCGGTTCTGATCACACAGCATGGGGCTTGGTACCGAAGACCCGCCAAGATTGGCTCCTTTCAGTCACAAACCGATCTTTCTGGAAACGACCGGTTGCTGTTGTCGCCGGATCCCGCGCATAAGGGTTTCTTGAACATCAGTGACCGCGGCCAAACGGAGCACATGGCCGTGGACGTGGTTTTTCCTGTGCTTCATGGGACTTACGGAGAAGATGGCACCCTCCAGGGTTTGTTGGAACTGGCGAACGTGCCCTATGTGGGATGCGGCGTACTCGCATCGGCCGTGGGCATGGACAAAGTGATCATGAAAGGTGCGTTCAGGGACAACGGCCTCGAAGTGGGACCGTTCTTCTGGTTCCTCCGCCGTGAGTGGCGTGAGCGAGAGTCGGCGATCCTGGAGAAAATGCGGGAGAGAGGATGCCCGCTCTTTGTCAAACCCGCCAATCTGGGGTCTTCCGTGGGCATCACCAAGGTCGAAGAGCCGGCACGTTTTGCGGCCGCAGTGGAACTGGCCGCTTCGTACGATCGAAAGATACTGATTGAAGATGCCATCGTCGGGCGGGAACTGGAAGTCAGTGTGCTCGGCAATGACCTTGCTGCGGCAAGTGTGCCCGGAGAAGTAATCTCCCATGCAGATTTCTACGACTATGAAGAGAAGTATTTGAATGACACAGCGGAATTGGTCGTCCCCGCGGACTTGAAGCCCGAAGCTCAGGAACGTGCCCGCTCCGCAGCTATAGCCGCATTCAGGGCCGTGGACGGCTCGGGGCTGGCACGGGTTGACATGTTCCTGACACCGGATGATCGAATCATTGTCAACGAGATCAATACATTGCCGGGTTTTACCTCCATAAGCATGTACCCGAAACTGTGGGAAGCAACCGGAATAAGCTATGCCAGGCTTATCGACGATCTCGTGGACCTGGCGTTGGAGCGCCACCGGGACAAGCAGGCCATCTGCACGGACAGAACACAGCCATGAAGGCCATGATCCTTGCCGCGGGTCTGGGGACGCGCCTGAGGCCCTTGACCTTCGAACGCGCTAAGCCCGCTATCCCCCTCTTGGGAAAGCCGATTCTGATACGCCTGATTGAAAGGCTCATCGAAGACGGTGCGACGGAATTCCGAATAAACCTTCACCACCTTCCGCATACCATCGAACAAATATTCGATAATCCTGCACGGGAAAACCTCTCGGTGTCATTCTCGCATGAATCGCAGATTCTTGGGACCGCCGGAGGGCTGAAAGCCAACGAGCCTTTTTTCGATCAGGGGACCTTTCTCATGGTCAACGGCGACATTGTGCTCGAATTTCCTTTGGCTGAAGCCATAGCATTTCACAAAGAGCGTGCAGCGCTTGCCACGCTGGTGTTACTACCTCAGCCTCCCCCTTACACCTACGTTCCGGTTCGAATAGACCGTGAGGGATCGTTGTGGGACTTCAAGGAAACCGGTAAACGAGGTGATCCAAGGCCGGAGCCGTATCTGTTCACCGGAGTTCACATCCTGGAACCGGAAATATTCAATTTCATCCCCTCCGGAATATTCTACGAGATCAACGATCTGGTCTATCCCGAGGTGATCCGAAAAGGGGGAAAGGTCTGCGGCTTTCCGGTCCAGGGATACTGGAACGATCTGGGAGATCCGGTTCGCTATCTCGAGGCCCAGAGGTCCCTTCTGACACGTAGCCGCGTCATCCCTCCTGTCTTTATATCGCCTGAAGCGGACGCGTCTGACAAAGCGAGTGTCGGACCATTCGTCTCGGTCGAGGCAGGCTGCACCCTTGAGGAAGGGTCCCAAGCATCGAATGCCGTGCTTTGGGAGAACGTGACGTTAAGGCCTGGTGCATCGGTGACCAATTGCATCATAGGTTCGGATATGATTGTGGAAGGGGAGAAGGTCAACAGCATTGTCACACGCAATGGAGAGCGGGAGCTTGCCTGGCAGTAACGCGGACATCGAGAGCCGTCTTCTTCGATTGAAACAGGGGACATTTCCGGCGACTATTGTTCGTCTCGCGGGGGACGCTTCGACGCGCTCATATTTTCGGGCCTGTTATCCCGGCGGGGAAACCAGGGTTTTGATGTTCCAGGCCCATCCCGGACAGAACGAGGAAGCGTCATTCCTGGACGTGCAGCGCTTTCTCGAGGACCTGGGCTTGCCGGTCCCGCGTGTCTATGCCCATCACCCCGGTGAAGGCCTGATCGTGCTCGAAGACCTTGGAGACGAACTTCTTGAAACGGTGGTTGAAAGCGCAAATGAGGATCGGGTTCGTGCTCTCTACTTTCAAGCGGTGGACCTTCTTGTCAGGATGCGCCACGCAGTAGACAGTGGCACTTCTACATGCGGGGCGTTCGACCTGGCCTTTGACGAAGCCAAGCTGATGCAGGAGATGGATTTCTTCCTCACGCATTTTGTACGAGGTCTGGCCGCGATTGACCCCACCGAAGAAGCCTCCGAAAGCCTTCAGGAGTTCTTTACGATGATTTGCGGCCGGTTGGCCGCGGAACCTCGGATATTTACTCATCGAGACTACCATGCGCGCAACCTCCTCGTTCATGAAGACCGTTTGGTCATGATAGACTTCCAGGACGCCAGGATGGGCCCTGCTCAATACGATCTGGCGTCCCTGCTTCGCGATTCCTACGTGACTCTGCCGGAAGATTTCATCGAAGAGTTGATTGACGGTTATGTGAAAGGCGTGGGTGAGGAGGCGAGCGGCTCGCGGGAGCTATTCAATTACGTCTTCGACTTGATGTCCCTTCAACGAAATATCAAAGCGTTGGGCACTTTCGGTTACCAGTCGCACGCAAAACGATCTACCAGGTACATTTCGTCAATTCCCCGCACAGCGAGGTACATCGACCGTAACATCAAGCGTTACCCTGAGTTCGCGCGCTTCAGGTCGGTCGTGGCGGACCTCATCACCGGGCCTGCTCTATCCTTTGCCGGACACTATTCCCCCGCAGAGAACGCAGGGAACGCGGAGGCGTAGGGGCACGGCATGGAAACTGGCTCATACCAACTACCATGGCGGTGAGCGCCACAACGAAGGATGAAAATGCCTTCGTTCTGTATTGGTGCCACGGACGTGCAGCTAGGCTCGTCCGTGTCCGTGCACGGATGAGCTACGCACATCCGTGGCACCATGAAACAGCGACCCCATGCCTCCTTTCAGCTATGGGCGTTTTCATAGGAATGCGCTTTCGTACAAGTGAAGATGGCGGGCACGGAGGCCCGCCGCCACCGCATTATGGTAGCGGCCGGCGTCCCTGCCGGCCATTCCTAATGTCACTTCGTTGAACACGCATTGCTATCAAAACCCCAAAAATGGATGGGTTCCTCTGTAGGGGCGCTTCGAGAAGCGCCCAGATTCCGGGCGGTTCCCGAACCGCCCCTACCGATGGCGCAGTGAAATCGTCAGATGTGAGACAGACGGCATGCCGTGCCCCTACGCCCTGTTTCTCAAGTTCCCCGTACGACAAATATCCTGCTTTCATGCGTGTAAACGCACCAGTCCAAGTCAATAGCAACATATTGCATCATTTAATTATTGTAACATATTGTTATTTCTGATATAGACTCCTCCGGTAGAGGCGCATCTTCACCAGCCTCTCCGGGAGTTGGAAAAATGAGAAATTTGCTGGCGCTGATTGTGGTTATATCCGTCGCCGTTTGCACGAATGCGAATGCGGACGCGTTTGACAGTGTGAGCATGGACACAAAGATAAAGCAACTTCAAAGCAGCCTGGAAAACCAGATCGAGCGTCTCAAGTTTGCGAGGGAACAAGCCGGGACAACAATGAGTCTGGCCAGAATCCGCGTGGCGGAGGAACTCCGCCGATCCCAGGAAAACTTGGAGATTCAAGTCGAGGCACTGGCGAGGTTTCGGGAACAGCTCTCCGAGCAGGGCGCGCGTTCGGATCAGGCTTTGGAGCAACTCAAGAATGATTGGTCTCAGCGCCTGGGAAGCGCAGTCGCCAGCATCGAAAGCCAGCTTGGCCAGACAAACGATCTGATTAGGCAAATGGAAGCGCTGAGGCAGAGCTTTGATCCGGACGAGGGAGTAGCTTCGGACATTTCGATAGGACCGCTGACTATTACCACGCCTCCTTCTCCGCCGGTGGTTACCGCACCGGTTCCGGCGCAGCCCGAGAGTGTTCAGCCCACAACCCCGACGGTTTCGACGGGTACAACCGAGACCGTTCAGCCTACGACTCCTACCGTTTCGACGACACCGTCAGGCGGCGGCTGACCGTACATGCAAGCGGTTGCCGGTCAGGTAACCAACAATTGATGTGATTTTGTGAACGGGCAGCCAACTTACCGATCTTGATGCGGAATTTATGTGGACAGTTCGGCGAGGCGATCCGCTTAAACAACAGGCATGCCAACATTAATGCGTGAGAGCAGGGAAAAACGATTGCGCCTTTCCAGCGCGTATATTATGCTGGAATGGGTGATATAGCATGCTGGTAAAATGCTCTACATGCCGAACGTCCTCCAGGCTGGCAGACGCAAGGGTCCCGGTTGGCCGGTCATACGTCATATGCCCTGAATGCGCGGCGCGGATAAACATCTTCAAGAGCGTCAGCGTCGGGGCTGTCGTGACCAATTTAACGGGCTTGAGATTTCTCGGAGCCGGCCACGATCTGTTGGACAGGTTCTGCGAGCCCGGGGAAATGTGGCGAGTCATTGAAGTCTTGGAGCCCTGCCCGGACAAGGGCAAGGGCCGGAACTGCGAGCTGGAAAACAGAGGTCGCTGTCCGAATCAGCGACTCGTTGTCAGACTCAGTCGCGATAAGGCTCTCTACAAGACTTGCCTATACCGCAGAGGCCGCCGCATCTTTGACAAAGGGGAACGTTCGCCTGTTGGCAACCGCTGTGTTTCAAGCGGACTGAACCCACGGGAATGATTGTCGCCTGCATCCCTGCCGAGAAACCCATCTTGGCGCCTTTCCCTGAAGCATCTCCCACCGCGGCTTTCATCATCTCCTAGAGGCCCAGCGTACTCTCATTCGGTGAGTCGATGCCGGCGCACCGCGTCGACAAGAGCCCCGTTTTCCTCGTACCATTTCACGAATACTTCCAAACCATCACGCAACGCGGTCCTCGGCCTGAAGCCCAGTTTCGCCTCCGCCTTAGCTATGTCCGCGTACGTGGCCACTACATCTCCCGGTTGGGCCGGGACCATCTCCTTGACAGCGGTTTTTCCCGTGAAATCCTCGAGGGTTTTGATGAAATCCATCACGTCCACGGGACGGTGATTGCCCAGGTTGATGATTTCGTACGAATCAAGTGCCGGCGCGGTCAATGATGCGATTACACCCTGGATTATGTCGTCAATGTAAGTGAAGTCTCGCCGGTTCTTACCGTAATTGAATACCTTGATGGGCTCTCCATTCAGGATCGCTTCCAAGAAAGACCAGTACGCCATATCAGGTCTGCCCCAAGGGCCGTACACCGTAAAGAAACGAAGCGCTATGGTCTGCAATCCCCACAGGTGGGTATATGTATGTGCAATGAGTTCGTTAGCTCGCTTGGTCGCCGCATACAGGCTTACAGGCGTATTCACGGGGTCGGCCTCGGAGTAGGGCATCTTGGTGTTACCGCCGTAAACACTGGAGCTGGACGCGTACACAAAGCGTTTTACGCCTTTGCGCCGCGCCTTTTCGATTAGATTGACAAAGCCTTCGAGGTTGGACTCCTGGTAGGCGTAAGGATTTCTCAGAGAATGTCTCACTCCCGCCTGAGCAGCCATGTGGCAGACGATGTCGGGAGAATATTCGTCGTAGCATCTATTGATGGCTTCCCGATCGATGAGATCTATTTCCAAAGGATGGAAGTTCTTGTCAGCGGCTAGAATCTCGGTACGGGCCCTTTTCAATGCCGGCGCATAATAAGAGTTGAAATTATCCAGGCCGACAACCGTTTCTCCGGCCGCAAGGAGTGCTTTTGATATGTAGAAACCAATGAACCCGGCGCTGCCGGTCACCAGAAAGGTTGTCATTGTACGCCTCTAGCGCATGTTTTACCGGTCAGACTGCAAAAAAGTCAATCCGCATACCCGTCCGGATGATCCGAAAACCACTGCAACACTTCGGAAACCATCGGATCAAGGTCTGACCTCGACGGCTCCCATTGGAGCAGTCGAAACGCCTCACCCGGGTCAGCCACCAATTCGGGGGGATCTCCGGGCCTCCTGGGACCTATCTTGGGTCCCAGTTTGACGCCTGAGATTCTGCTGACAGCTTCGACCACCTGGAGATTAGAGAAGCCTCTGCCCGTGCCCAGATTCAGCTTGATCACAGGCATGTCCTCGAGCTTATCAAGGGCCGATAAATGGGCTTCGGCCAGATCCGTCACGTGAACGTAGTCCCTTATGCAGGACCCGTCCGGAGTAGGGTAATCGTCCCCGAAGATGACCAATTCTCCCGCAAGTCCAAGGGCATATCGCACTACGTTGGGGATCAGGTGAGATTCCGGCCGATGGTCCTCTCCAAGGCCTGCCTGCGGCTCGCCGCCCGCGGCATTGAAGTACCTCAGGCTTGCGGATCGTATGCCATAAGCCGCATGGTAGTCTTCCAGCATCCATTCTATGGCAAGCTTAGTGCGACCGTAGGGCGAAATCGGGTTCTTCGGGTGATCCTCTCGCAGCGGGAGGCTCTGCGGTATGCCGTAAACCGAGCACGAAGAGGAAAAGACCACCCGATCATGGCCGGTCGCGCGCATGGCTTCCAGCATGTTGAATGCTGCCACGACATTGTTCTGATAATACTGCGCGGGATCTACGATGGATTCGCCCACGAGACAACTGGCCGCAAAATGAAAGATGGCCCGGTACTGATTCTCTTCAAGATGCTCCTTCAGGGCTCGCTGATCTTTGAGGTCCATTCGAAGGAAGTCATGGCTGCCAATGGCGGAAAGGTGGCCAGTGGAGAGGTTATCCACAACAGTAGCCCTGAATCCTGCGTTAACCGCGTATCGAGTGAAATGCGACCCGACGTAGCCCGCACCTCCGATAACCAGGATTCTTAATTTCCCCACGCTTCGAGCCTCCCTTGCCATCGAGAATCAAAGGCGAATAGTAACATCACTGGAATGTCCAGGCAAATGCTTCCGTTGGGAGGGAATCAGGACATTCACGCGTCACCCGTGGCATCGCAGAAATAGGTGCGCCAAATTTCGTGCGCGGCTGGATTCATTTGGTGTAAGATTGTTTCGTATTCATCTGATGGCCCGGAATTCGGCAAATGACACCAAGCTGAAATGTGTGTTCAGGTTGGCGGCGTGCAAAATTTTATTACGCGACAAACATTACAGAGGAGGTGGAGAATGAGATTCGACATTGCTGATGTCCATGCCCGAGAAATTTTGGATTCGAGAGGCAACCCCACGATAGAGGTTGACGTGATACTGGACGACGGCGCGTCAGGCAGGGCCGCGATTCCGTCAGGCGCGTCCACGGGAGAGAAAGAAGCCGTTGAATTGAGGGATGGCGATCCCGCTCGGTACCTCGGCAAAGGCGTGTCCAAGGCCGTTGAGAATGTCATTCAGGAGATTCGTCCGGCAATTTTGGGAATGGACGCGTTTGATCAAACGACTCTGGATTATACGCTTATCGGCCTTGACGGCACCAACAACAAGGGCAACCTGGGCGCCAACGCCATCCTGGGAGTTAGTCTGGCCGCGGCCAAGGCCTGCGCTATGGAAGTGGGCGTGCCTCTGTACCGATACCTGGGAGGGGTAGGCGCGCGGCGATTGCCCGTGCCCATGATGAACATCCTCAACGGCGGCGCGCACGCTGACAACAATGTAGATATTCAAGAGTTCATGGTCATGCCGCTGGGGGCCCCAAGCTTCAAGGAAGGACTCCGCATGGGCGCGGAGATTTTCCACACCTTGAAGAAGGTCCTAAAAGGTTACGGCATGAACACCGCTGTAGGTGATGAAGGGGGATTCGCTCCGAATCTCCAGTCCAACGAAGAGGCCCTGCAAGTGATTGTGCAGGCCATACAAGAGGCGGGTTATGTCCCGGGCGAAAACGTGTCGATTGCCCTGGATGCCGCGGCCAGCTCCTTTTACCAGGACGGGCTTTACAATCTTGCCGCGGAAGGGGCTCAAAAGACCTCGGAACAGATGGTTGATTTCTATGCAGACCTTGTGGACCGCTATCCGATCGTCTCGTTGGAAGACGGCCTCGACGAGAACGACTGGGAAGGGTGGAAGCTCCTGACACAGAAGCTGGGGCCTCGCATTCAAATTGTCGGCGATGACATCTTCGTCACAAACATCGAATTGCTCAGGAAGGGCATCGAGACGGGTGTCGCGAATTCCATTCTCATAAAGCTCAACCAGATCGGCACCTTGACCGAGACCATAGCCGCTGTGAACCTTGCCACGTCGGCAGCTTACACCTCCGTCGTTTCGCACCGGAGCGGCGAGACCGAAGACACTACCATATCGGACCTGGTCGTGGCGCTTGGCACAGGCCAGATAAAGACCGGGTCCGCGTCTCGTACGGATCGTATCGCCAAGTACAATCAACTGCTCCGGATTGAGGAGGAACTTGCGGGCAACGCAATTTTTGGCTCTCTGTAGCGGTCGGCTCGCGATACTGTGATAGACCATATACAAGTGCTACGCATTGGCACTTGCGGTAGCATGAGATCATTCTCTGAACGAGTGGTCTTCCTTGGGCACGGCACGCCGGGCCCCTACAAGTGGCTCCAGCGCCGCATTTCGCAGGGGCACGGCGTGCCGTGCCCGTTTGAGATCTTCAACTGACCTCAACGCAGCTTCGTATGAGAGCTTGCGGCGCCTTCCATGGCTGGGATCTGCGACCGTCCCGAGCGGAAGAAGGAAGTGCGATCCAGCACCTTCTCCTGAAACTCTTCGAGGTACAAGTAGATGACCGGCGTTATGTACAGGGTGATAAACTGGGACACCACCAGTCCACCCACAACGACAAGCCCGAGGGGCCGGCGAGAGGCCGCGTCGGCTCCGAATCCGATCGCTATGGGAATCGCCCCGATGACCGCGGCGAGGGTTGTCATGATGATAGGACGGAACCGGTCCATACTTGCTTCGTGAATGGCTTTTTCCGGAGACTCGCCCGCGTCCACTCGCTGGCGAGCAAAGTCAACGATCATGATCCCGTTCTTTTTGACGATACCCATTAGCATGAACATGCCCACGAACGCATAGAGCGACGCCTGCTCCCCGAACAGAAACAGGGTCAGCAATCCGCCTATTAGTGCGGTAGGAAGGGTGGAAAGCACCGTGAGGGGGTGCACATAGCTTTCATAAAGGATGGCCAGAATTACGTACATGACGAACACTGCCAATGCCATCAGGATAGTCAAGTCACTTACGGTGTTAAGGAAGGTAAGAGCCTCGCCCTGTAGACCCGCACGCATGGTCGTTGGCACGGTCTCCGAGGCTACCTTGTTGATGAAATCGGTGGCTTCGCCCATAGCAACTCCGGGCTTGAGGTTGAAGAAGAAGGTGACGCTCGGAAACTGATTGATATGATTCACGGCCTGGAGGCCAAGCGTACTCTTCCAGTCGACCAGAGCGCCGAGCGGCACAAGGTTCCTCCCGTCATCGGACTTGATGTACAGGAGCGAGAGGTCGTCGGGTTTTGAGCGTTCCGCATCTGCTACTTCGAGAATGACCTGATACTGGTCCTCCGGTTTCTTGATCAGGTAGAGATAGTTTTGCGAGTACGCATTCCGCAGGAGGTTCAGAATCCGCGTCTCGGAGACCCCGTACGTCCTCGCCTGATCTCGGCGGATGTCGATGTCGAGGCTTGGGGTGTTGTTGAAGTAGTCCGAACCAACTGTCAAGAAACCAGGATATTCCCTTAGCTTCCCCATGAGCCGTGTGGCCACTTCGTAGACCTGATCTCGGTTTACTCCGGACACGGAGAAGGCGTACTGCCCCTGATTTCGGCTCGTCGCTCCGGTGCTGATCTCCAGCACAGGGAATGGCCTCAAGAATGGAAAGACGCCGGGAATGGCCCCCAACTGACCCATCAATCCACCCGCGACTGCCTGGATGGGCGCGCGCTCGTCCGGCTGCTTGAGGAACGCGAGCAGCAACCCTTGATTGGACGATAGGAATTGGCTGTTTCCCGTCATGGTGAAGGTGGCATTGACACTAGGGTCCTGCCGGATTACTTCGTCAGCCCGGTCCTGTAGGACCCGCATCTGCTCAGGAGATGAACCTTCACGGGCAATCATCACGCCCCAGATGAAACTGCTGTCGCCCGCGGGGAGGAAGGTCTTCGGGATGGCCATGAAGAGCCCGACCGTGCCGACTAAGCAGACGACCCAGATGAATGCGGAGACCCACCGCCTGCGCAGGAACCACCAGAGCGACGCGCCGTAGGCGGCGAGGACCCTCTTTTCAGCGTCACCGATCACCCGTTCCACCCACGTTCGTTTGGCGCCGGGCCCGCGGTCCCTGAGCATCCTCGCGCACATAAGCGGAGTTAGCGTCAGCGACACAATGCCGGAAGCGAAAATTGCGACCACGATGGTAATGGCGAATTCTCGAAAGATTCGGCCCATCAGTCCGGACATGAAAACAAGCGGGATGAACACAGCCGCGAGGGAAATGGTCATGGACAGAATGGTGAAGCTGATCTCCTTCGCGCTGTTGATGGACGCCTCCAACGCCATTTCGCCATGTTCCATCCGTCGCACAGTGTTTTCCAGAAACACGATCGCGTCGTCGACGAGGAAGCCGATAGCCAGTGTGAGCGCCATGAGCGACAAGTTATCGAGGCTGTAACCAAGCAGTCCCATCGAAATGAAAGTGAGCAAAAGCGACAACGGGAGAGCAACTACGGGGATCAGGGTGTCCTTGGCACGTCCGAGAAATAGAAAGATTACTATCACCACCAGGACAAAGGCTATCACTAGAGTTTCCTGCACCTCTCGGACGGAGTTAACAATTGTCCGCGAACGGTCGTAAATCGGTGTGATGCGCACCGATCCGGGGAGTTCCGCTCCGATCGAGGGCAGCAAGTCCCGGATGCTCTTTGCCACCTCCACCGCGTTGGACCCGGCTTGGCGGAAGACCGCAACGACCACGGTGGCTGATGGGACCGGATAACCTCGTGCCCAGAACCGCATGTTTATCCGCTCGTCCTGGACCGAGTCTACAACCTGAGCTACGTCGCGAACGTACACCGGCGCGCCGTTCCGAGTGTTCACGATCAGGTCGCCGTACGCCGGGGCCTCTTCCAGTTGCCCCCGGGGACGGAGCAACGCCGTGCCAGCGGAGCTGTCAAATTGACCCGCGCCGGTGTAGCTGGTGCCGTTCCTGATCGCAGCGGTTAAGTCATCTGCGGATATGCCGCGAGCCCACATCTTGGACGGGTCGGCCTTGATACGGACCGCGGACTTGGTCCCGTACACAATTGCTCGGCTCACACCGGGCAGAATGCTGATACGCTGACCAACCTGGGTCCTTGCATAGTCATACAGTTGACCGCGCGTGACAGAGTCGCTGGTGAGAGCGATGTATAGGATTGGTTGATCATTGGGATTGGTCTTGGAAAAGGTCGGTGGTGAAGGAAGATCAACGGGGAGGCTGCCTGTGGCCTGGGTGATTGCAGTCTGTACGTCGGTAGCGGCCGCGTCGATGCTCTTCTCCAGGACAAATTGTAGCGTAAGACTGGTGTGCCCCTGGGTGCTCTTGGAGGTCACCAACTCCAGTCCGGGGATTTGCATAAACTGCCGCTCAAGAGGGGTTGCGATGTTGTTGGCCATCGTGTCGGGGCTAGCCCCCGGATAATCCACCTCTACCTGGATTACCGGGTAATCCACCACCGGAAGGTCGTTCACCGGGAGCCGCAAGTAGCTGAGCGCGCCGAAAAGGATCACAGAGACCGTCAAAACTGCGGTCATCACCGGTCGGCGAATAAATGGCTCCGAGAGATTCATGACTGGTCCTCCTGACCCGCCGTGGACGAACCAACCACTGAAGGAGGTTCTTCCATCCGGACCTTACCGCCGGGCATGACAGCGAGCTGTCCGGTGACCACCACTCGCTCACCGGATTGCAGCCCTTCGTCGACAACAACCAGATCATCTTGACGCTGTCCGAGCTTCACGGGCCGCAGTTCGGCTGTGGAATCCTCTTTCACGACGTAAACGAACTGCCCTTTTGCGGACATCTGAGGAGCGGCGGCGGGGACGAGCACGGCACCGTGGAGCGTATTCAAGACCAGGCGAACCTTTACGAACCTACCCGGCCAGAAGTAATGATCCTTGTTAGGGATCGTGGCGCGGAGCTTGACCGTACCGGTGCTTTCTTGAACAGCGTTGTCCAGGAATGAGAGTTCCCCCTCTCTCGATTTGTCGGGCTCTTCGGGCAGACGCACCTCTACCTTGAGCGCGCCGCGGTTCATATTCCGTTGTACGGCCGTAAGTTCGCTCTCAGTAACGGTGAAGTCCGCGTAGATGGGGTTCAAGCGTTGAATCACCAAAAGCGAGCCTGTGTTCGCGGCCACCACGTTCCCGATGTCCACCAGCCGCTGTCCGGCCCTACCGTCGATAGGTGAGCGGATGGAGCAGTAATCGAGGTTGAGCCGTGCGGTCTCGACCGCGGCCTGGCTCTGCTGGACTTGCGCCTCGGCCATGTCCTGGGTGTTCTTCCTCTGGTCGTATTCCTGCTGGGAAACTGAATTCGTTTGCAGAAGCTCGGCGTAGCGCGCGAACTGGGTTTTGGCAAGATCCAAGGCTGCCTTTTTCTCAGCAAGGGTTGCCTCGGCCGATGCGAGTTGAGCCTCGTACGGTCGAGGGTCGATGGTGAAGAGCGGATCTCCTGTCTTCAGGTCCGCTCCGTCGGCGAAATGGATCTCGGTAATACGGCCGGAAACCTGGGGCTGGATGGAGACCACTTCTCTCGCTACGGTCTTGCCGATGCTGTCCAGATAGATGGGCACATCCTGTTTGACCGCCGCGGCCACCGCAACAGGAGCCGGCGGCCTTTCGGGAAATTGAGGACCCGTGCTGCCGCAGCCGGTGAATACGAGAGTCAAGATAAAGACTAAAGCAAGCGCCTCAACTGACCTTATTTTCATGTCCAGATTCTCCGTCGACTACTGATCCAAGCCCTCCGGGAAGGCGGGTTTTCGGTTTTTTCGTTCCAGCTTTCTTTCGGTCAATTACACGCTGAGCGTTCCTCCCGCGCGTTAGTGCTTTTTCCCGCACGTTTCCTGAATTCGAATGCCCGACCATAGAGTGCTCACCATGTCTTTCATACAATCAGACAGCGGTCTCGAAGGATCGAGCGACCACAACACGGTTGTGCCGAAAAGTGCCCGATGGAACTGGAGTGCTAACTCTGTCGGTGCGAAATCGTCTCGAATCTCTCCGCGTTTTTGCCTGGCGGACATTAACTCTGCCAGCACCAGGCGGTCCTTTTCGAAATCATCAAGCATCATCTGACGCGCGGATTCGCTTGAAAACAGGGCGGTAAGAATGCTCCGTACCAACGCCGGCGATTGACTGAATTGCTCAATAAGGATCAAAGCCAATTCGTTCAGGACACGGTCAAGTGACTCCTTCGAACGAATGGATCGAGAAACCAATTCTCGAATTTTGCCCATTTGCAACTGGCAAAGGTTGGCGAGGATGTGCTCTTTGCTGGGAAAATAGTTGAAGAAGGTCCCTTTGCCCACATCCGCCTCGTTGGTAATGTCTTCCACGGTGGTCGTGGCGACCCCGCGTTCGGAAAAGAGGCATAACGCAGCGCGGATGATTCGGTCGCGTGTTTCTGCCCGACGCCGCTCACGCCTGTCGGGAGGTTTTTCGCACCGCTCAGAAGGCTGAGAATGAATTAGATTACTGGAACTGTTCATAGGCGGCTCCCGCTTCGACTCTCAGTCTAAATTGACTATAAGTCACCTACCGGTTGAGGGCAAGGACCGGGCGAAAAAAATTTAATTCATCGCGAGAGAACGGTCTTCATGTGGTCGCTCCTCTCCCAAGGAGTTGGTTCAGTCAAGTCTATCGTTGACGCATACAATCGGCGGGCACAGCCCGCCCCACGATTGGGCGACACGGCTGCTGTAGGGCGGGCTGTGCCCGCCAGCGCTTGTCAGCAGAGATGGTTGAACTTGGCGCTGATAGCTTTTGCGAAGGTATTGTCCAATTGGCCTATGGCAGGTGCTATGGTAGACGCGCTCCTTCGTCATTGCGGGGAGTGAAATCCCGCGTTCCGCGGCAAAGCAATATCAGTGCTCAAGGTAAGAGACTGCTTCGCTGCGCTCGCAATGACACGTTTCGCGCCAGATGTTTCCCGTTCAAGACTTAACGGTTTACCGGAATTCTCTTATTTCAGCGGCTTATCATATATGACCTTGATCAACTCTACTATTTTCCTGTCCCTCCACCGTGCGACCTCTGCCAGGGTCCTGTCACCCATAGATTTGTTCACGCCTTCCACAAGCATGTCCTTGGACTCTTCCGGGATTTCGGTCCACGATGCAAGGTCTTTCCATTGGGCGCTGGCTATCGTGCCCAAATGATCTATCAAATATCTGTAGCCACCTTCGCCGCCGCCCAGATGGTAAATCATGTGTTGTCCCATCAAGGCCCACCGAATCCCTGGGCCGGCATAGAGAGCCTTGTCCACGTCTTCTACGCTTGCGATGCCTTTGGCGACGATGTTAACGGACTCCCGCCACAGTGCCGCCGCCAGACGATTCGCAATATGGCCCGGTGCTTCCTTTTTCAGGATAACGGGAATTTTGCCCAGTCCTTCAAAGAAACATTTTACGTCTTCAACCAGTTGAAGATCTGTCTGCGGCCCCGGGACGAGTTCAACCAGGGGGACCAGGTGCGGAGGGTTGAAGGGGTGTACTACCAGACAACGGCCAGGTATTTTAGCGGCTTCCTGAATTTTTGAAATAAGGAGGCCGGAAGTGCTGCTTGCCAATATCGTTTTCGGTGAGGCCAGAGAATCCAACTCATGGAACACCGTCTTCTTGACCTCATAGCTCTCATAGACCGATTCCTGAATATAGTCGGCTCCTTCGGCCATTTGCGCCAGATCATTTACTGTCGAGATATTCCCTAGTGCGCTGTCGAGCTGTGACTTGTCCAACGCGCCATACTCTACCAGGGCTTCGAGGCTTTCCTTGGCTTTTCGAACACCGTTCTCCTGTATGCACTTGTCCGCGTCGAACATCCTGACGGACATTCCTTTAGCCGCGAAAAAAGTAGCCCAGCTCCATCCCACCGTTCCCGTGCCAAGTATTCCAATGGTTTTTATTTCTTCAGGTTTCATGGCCAAGTCCACATCCTTTGTAAATTGTCATACAAGTGCGCTCAACACAGGCGAGTGATCTCCAGGTTCGCCAAACCCATTTCCAGCGCCTAAAATGCCACTTTATCCAATCCCTTCAGGGCGAGGATTTCTCGGGCTTCGTCCGGAGTAGCGGGCTCGACCCCCAGTTCGCGGCCTATTCGTATTATTTTCTCAACTTGCTCGGCGTTGCTCTTGGCTTTAACCCCTCTTTCCAGGTACAGGTTGTCTTCGAGGCCGACTCGAGCGTTGCCTCCCAGAATCAAAGACAGAGTGCACATGGGGAATTGCTGTTTTCCTGCGGCGCAAACCGACCAGGTAAAGTCGCCGATGAGGTCTCTCGCGGATTTGTACATGAACAGCAGGTTCTCGGCCGTCGGTTGAATGCCGCCGAGTATTCCCATCACGAATTGCAAATACACCGGTCTTTGCAGTTGCCCTCTGTTAAGCATGAAGGCCACGTTATTGATCATGCCCACATCGTACACTTCCAATTCCGGCCGAGTACCACTTTCCTGGAAGACCGGAAGGGTTTCTCTCAACATTTTGAACGTGTTGGAGAAGATGTTATCTTCCGACGCGGCCAGGAATTCCGGCTCCCACGGAAATTCAAACTTGTCATATACATCCAGCACCGGAAACAACGCGAAGTTGACCGAACCAAAATTGCAGGAGGCCAACTCGGGCTTCAGCAACGGAAGGGTCCTTACTCTTTGTTCCACGGTCATCCCCTGGCCGCCACCGGTGGTGACGCAGAGAATTATGTTGCACCTGCCCTTTACTCGAGACGCTATCTCTTGATACAGGCTCACGTCGGCCGAAGGCTTGCCGGTTTGAGGATCGCGAGCGTGTATGTGAGCCACGGCCGCTCCCGCGTTGTAGGCCCGCACTACTTCTTCGACGATTTGATCCGGAGTTACCGGCAAGTGCGGAGACATTGTCGGTGTATGAATGCTTCCTGTGATAGCAGCGGTGATAATTCTTTTATCCATGATTTCTTTCTTCTCCTCAGAAAACTGGCAAAAATCTATCGTTTAGGGCGCAAAAAGTCTGGACGAAGGAACTCAGGGTCCGGATAGGTATAGAAGCCCTTTCCGCTCTTCAGGCCCAAGTCCCCGCGTTGGATCATTTCCAGGAGCGCATCGGGGGGCTTGTCTTTGGGGTCTTTCGACTCGTTGTAGTAGACCATTTCGATGTCGTAAACCACGTCGAGGCCCACCATGTCCATAATCGCAAACGGTCCCTCTTTCATTTTTGAAAAAATCATCCAGGCCCGATCTGTGTCTCGAAAGTCCACAAAACCGTTTGCCCACATATATAAGGCCTCTCTCTTTATGGCCCTCCAGATACGGTTGAAGCAGAACCCAAGTATTTCCTTTTTCACTGTAAGTGGAATGCAACCAAGGGACTCGACCCAACGAATCCCGGTTTGCAGCACCTCAGGGAGCGTCTTAGTCCCTCCCATGACATCCACCATGTTCGTACCTTGCAGGGCACCATAGAAATGCATGTTCAGGCACAGTTCCGGTCTTCCGCTGCTGGCTTCCATTTTTGAGACGGGCATGGACGAGCTGTTTGTGGCCAGAATGGCTTTTGGAGGCGCCTTCTCACCGAGTTGCTTAAATACAACGTTTTTTAGTTCCACAATTTCGGGGACTGCTTCGATGACGAGGTCCGCATCTTTCACCGCCTCATCGAGGTCTATCGTTTCCTGTATCGCTTGTTTGCATTTTTCCCAATCTTCCCACGGAATGAACGGATTGACCCCTTTGGCCTTCAAGTCTTTTTCAATTTTGTTGTAGGTTTCAATAAACGCATCTTTTTTCGGATCGTATACCTTGACGCTGTACCCTGCATGGGCGGCAAGCATGGCTATCTGGGTGCCCAAGATAC
Source organism: Desulfomonile tiedjei (assembly GCA_016212925.1). Classification (NCBI taxonomy): domain Bacteria; kingdom Pseudomonadati; phylum Thermodesulfobacteriota; class Desulfomonilia; order Desulfomonilales; family Desulfomonilaceae; genus Desulfomonile; species Desulfomonile tiedjei. The sequence goes on along the minus strand of JACRDF010000014.1, from coordinate 45,641 downwards.
CCGAGCCTACTAATGCAACCCTTTCAAATGGTTTCATGCGGCCTCCTCGTGTCCTTCATTACGGGGTCAACTCAGTGCAATCCGGCTCGCGAAAGGCTCTAGGTAACTTCCAGGTAGTACTTAACGGTGTAGAGGGCCAGCGCTTCCGCCACCTTGTTTGCGATGTCCTCTTTCGACGCGCCCGCTGCGGCTTTCACCTTAATGGCTACCGACGAGCCGTGAACCTTGTCTTCTCCCACTTTCAGTTCTATGGCATCCGCGAGTGGGCCCAGCTTTTGGAGTGCCTCTTCATAAGTCCGTTTGATCGCGTCCCAGCGCAGAGCCGGTTTGAAGATCTTTCCCACTGGTGTAAGCGGCATCTGGTCGATAACAAAGACCTGGCGAGGGACGGCTGCACGTTCGCCGATTGATTGCTTCAGACGAGTGAGAATCTCTTCCTGGGAGAGATTTGCGCCTTCCTGTAATTGCACATAAGCCACCGGAACTTCCCCGGAGTGGGGGTCCGGTCCGCCGACAGCCGCCGCGATTTGAACACCGGGGATGGCATAGAGAGGCTCTTCAATGGCGGCCGGGTCGATGTTGTGCCCGCCACGTATGATAAGTTCCTTCTTGCGGCCCGTAAGCCAGAAGTATCCGTCTTTGTCCTGGCGTCCCAGATCACCTGAATTCAGCCAGCCCTCCGCGGGCGAAATGCCTTTGTTATGTCGCTCGTCCAGGTAGCCATTGAATACGTTCGGTCCTTTGATGCATACGCAGCCGATCTCGTCGGTTTCCGCCTCCCTGGTGAACTTACCTTCGTCGTCTACGATGAAGATTTTCATTTCTTGATACGGGAGATGCAAACCTACGGACCCTATTTTGCGTTCGCCATAATAGGGGTTGACCGCAGAAGCGCATGTCCCTTCGGTCAGTCCGTACCCTTCCAGGATTTTCATCCCCGAGTGGGCTTCAAATTTCTGAAAAAGCTCTACGGACAAGGGCGCGGCCCCGCAGACCCCGTACCTGAGTGAGGAGATGTCAGCGCCCTCAGCCGGAACTTGCAGCAGCATAGCAAGCACCGTCGGAACCAGAGAGAAACTTACTGCCTTGTAGTGTTCCACGATTTTGTAGAAATTCTTAATAACAGAAGGATCTCGATAGCCTTGCGGAGAAAGCAGGACCACGTGAGCGCCGATCGAGAAGGGGTACGAACCGGTCACAGTTGTCGCGTTCACGTGAAAGAGAGGCAGGCCTGAGAGAGTAACCTCACCCTGCCGAAGTTCACTGTGCAACGCAATCATCATAGCCATGGCCACTTCGTTAAAGTGGGTGTGCGGCGCAAGCTTTGGGGTGCCGGTGGTGCCGCCGGTGTGGAACATCGAAGCCATGTCCTCGGGTGCTATGTTCCGACGTGAGTCAAGACCGCTGCTATTGTACCGCCCGATGACTTCATCATACCCGTAGATCCCCTCGCTTTCTGCGCTGGGCCCCATGATCCTTACGACGGCCTTCAGGTTCGGCAGCTCTTTGCGCACCGTCAAGGCCTTCTCCCAAATGTTCGAACCAGGCCACTCCCCCAGGGCAACGAGAACCTTGGTGTTGGCGGATTTGCAGATTTCGCTGATGGTCGAGGGTTCTAAGAGGGGGTTGATGGGGTTGACTATGCCGGCGGCCTCTCCTCCCCAAAGTACATAGTGGGAGTGGGGCAGGTTGGGCAAAAGATAAGAAATCACGTCATTAGGCCCTATCCCCAGATCATGGAACAGATTGGCCGTCCGAGTTACCTGTGCCAGAAACTCGGAATAGGTCACCTGCATCGGATTGGCATATTGCTCGCCGGACATGAGGAAGCTGAGGGCAATGGCATCAGGATCTATAGCCGCACCGTGTTTGATCAAATCAAATGTGTTGAAAAACGGCAGCCTTTCCTTAATGGGGGTTTTCTCTATGGCTTCCAAGTCCGCCGCAGTTCCCACCTGGATCTTTTCTGTGCCCATTTTCTTACCTCGAAAGGATTTGTTTGCCGTCTCAACGGCCAAGAAGGCGCTTGCACTGGCAAGTTATGGCAGCTGCCCGAAGCTTTATACAAAGGTCTTTTTCCACGTAGCGGCAGGCCCTCGAAAACTCTCGCAAATCTATTGCTGGCGGAATTTGTCGTGTAGGGGCGCTTCGAGAAGCGCCCTGATTTCGGGCGGTTCACGAACCGCCCCTACCACATGTGATGCCGAATGCAGGAGATTTGCCATTTTTGAGACAGTCGCATCGGCCCGCCCTAAATCAAAATGCAGCAAAGGCCAGTCGGTTTTCCACAGGTTTGGGTGCCACGGACCCGCTTGCGCAGGTCCGTGATTCTGTGTTCCCATATTCCACGTTTGAAAGCGACTTGGTATCACTCCTGTCGGATGACAAGAAAGGGAGGGCGGATTCGACGACCCACCGTCCCCCCTGTGGTATTGCATTCTCGATCACCTCTCACTTACATCTGGGGTTTCCTGTGTCTGCAGGGGGAACCGTGATGGACTCGGCAGGAATGATGACCGGCTTCCCGATATAAGGGAAGTCGAAGAACTCGCTCTTAGCAACGACGACAGCCGCCACTCCAGGGGTGATCATCTGGTGATCGCACTTCCGCATGTTGACTTTGGCCCACGGCAAAGTGTACTCCATTCCTTCCCACGCGGGGATGATCTTCTCCGCGTCTGTGCTGCCCGCCTTCTTGATCACGTCCGCCAGCCACTGTATGCCGTAGTAGCAGCGCCCCATGGAAAGGTCCGGATACCAGAACCCGATAGTCATGTTTTTGTGCGCGTCATACCACTCTTTGACAAACGCCTTGTTTTCGGGTGTGTCAATGGTGATCATGTAGCTGTCTGCCGTCACGTGACCGATGGCCGCGTCTTTGACCACCTGCAAGCGAAGCGGATCGTTGAGGAAGTAATTGCCGGTGATGCACTTCCAACCCAAAGAGGCCCCGGTCTTGATGAGGTTGTCCAGATCCACTCCAAAGTTGCCGGTCAGCACTACTTCTGCACCAGACGCCATGACCTTGCTGATGTAAGGAGCGAAGTCCTTCAGCCCGATGGGATGGAACTCCTCTCCAAGGAGTTGCGCGCCGGGGATGGTGTTGAGCTTCTTCTTGAACCCCTCCGCGGCTTCACGGCCAAAAACATAGTCCTGGCAGACTATGTAGAACTTCTTGTAGTTGGTGTGCTTGGCGAAATACTCGATTACCGCCGCGGAGTGCTGGTCCGTGTTCAAACAGACTCGGAAAGTGTACGGATTAAAGTCAGCCCCCGTGGTGCTCGCCCCCTCAGTCCCGTAGGTGAGGCAGATTTTCTTGTGCTGCTCGGCCACTTTCATCATGGCTTTGCAAATATGAGAGCCCGTCCCGGTCATGATGAAGTCAGCCTTGTCTTCGAGGATAAGCTTGGTAGCCTTGCGGGTCGCCACATCCGCCTTAAGTTGGCTGTCCTCCGCCACTATCACCAGCTTCTTTCCCAGGACTCCGCCTTTGGCGTTAATCTTCTCTACCGCGAACTTCACCGCCTCGACATATCGATCCCCCACGTCCTTCATAGGACCTGACAGAGGCTCGCACACTCCCAACACTATCTGCCCCTCGGCGGCACAGGTCGGCGCGGCTCCCAGGCACAACGCAAGAGCCAAAAGGATGAAAATCGTCCCCAACTTAACACAGCGGTTCCCTCTCAGCATTTGACTACCTCCTTACTGGTTTGAATGGACCCCTGGTATAGTGTCCCAGACACGTGTCTACAAAGATCTCACCATGTCATTGCGAGGAGTGACGCGAAGAAGCACTCCCATCCTGGCATTTTCGAGATTTCTTCGGGCTTCCGCCCTCGCAATGACAGTGCGTCCCTTTTAAAGTCATTTTTGGGGACATTACGCCAGGGGTCATTGGACTTTCCGCCACTAAAAAACCCTTCTCACACCTCAAGGTATTTTTCTCGGATTTCCCGGGCCTCTTTTAGTTCCTGGCCGCTCCCTTGAAAAACAATCTTGCCCTTGCTGATAACGTAGATTCTCTTGGCCAACCGGAGCACTACCCGCATGTTCTGCTCCACCAGGAGAATTGCCACGCCGTGATTGTTGACGTCGGTTACGACCTGCTCCAAGGTCTCCACGATCATTGGGGCCAGCCCTTCCGTCGGCTCGTCCAGGAGAAGCACCTCAGGCTCTCCCATAAGGGCCCGACCAATAGTGAGCATCTGTTGCTCACCCCCTGAAAGGTAGGCCCCTCTCTGTTTGTCTCTAGCCTTAAGCGACGGAAAGTATTCGTACACCTTATCCACGGACCACCCGTTCGCGGACTCCTTTTGGCCCGGCTTAATCCCCATCAGGAGGTTCTCGCGAACGGTCAGCCGGGGAAAGATCCTCCTGTCCTCCGGTACGTAACCCACGCCCAGGTTCGCAATCTTGTGGGGAGGCATGCCCGAGAGTTCCCGGCCCTTGAAAAGGACCTGCCCCGAACGGGGAGCCAGTATGCCGATAACGGATTTCAGCGTGGTGCTCTTGCCCACCCCGTTTCGACCGAGCAACGAGACAATCTCTCCCTGGTCCACGTCCAAGGAAATCCCCCGTAGGACGTGGCTTTCTTCATAGAAGCTGTTAAGATCTTTGATCTCGAGAAGCATGGTCTACTCTCTCTCTTCACCGAGATATGCGTCCTTGACCTTCTGATCGTTCCGAATCGTTTCAGGCGACCCTGAGGCAAGGACCTGGCCGTAGTAAATCACTGTGATCCCATTGGCGATGCTGAAGACCACGTCCATGTCGTGCTCCACTATGAGCAGCGTCTTCCCCTCCGTGACCTTCTCGATAAGCCCCACGGTTTCTCGGCTCTCCTTGGAGGACATTCCGGCTGTGGGTTCATCCAGCAAGATCAACACAGGGTCCATGGCGATGGTCATACCGATTTCCAGTGCGCGCTGGTGTCCGTGGGCCAATTCACCGGCCAGCTCATCCTTGCGATCCAGCAGTCCTATCAGGTCCAGGATCTGCTCGGTTTTTTCCGTAATCGCCCTCATCTTGGCCAGGGTGGGAAATATGCTGTAGCGCTTCCCGTTCTGTGACAGGACAGCGTTCCTGACGTTTTCGAAGACCGTCATGGCTCGAAAGATGTTCGTCACCTGAAAGGATCGGGCGAGGCCCAGGCGAGCTATTTTGTGAGGTGGAAGACCGCTTATGTCATGGCCCTTAAAGGTAATCTTTCCCCGACTCGGGGCGTACTTGCCCGTTATCACATTGAAGAGCGTGGACTTCCCCGCGCCGTTGGGCCCTATGATTGCGTGCCTGTCACCCTGCTCCAATTTCAGGTCGATCCCGAAGAGCACTTTTAGTCCGCTGAAATCCTTAAAAAGACCGTTTACTTCCAAAAGCGGCATGGACAGTTTCCTTTAACGGTTTTCTCCGATGGCGAAGAGAGACTTCAATCTGGACGGTATCAATCCGATGAACCCCTGATGGAAATATAGGACAAGGGCTATGAATAGCAGCCCCAAAATGAATTCCCAGCGGTCGGTAATGCTGCTGATCCAGTCCGTGAAATAAACGAAAATTGCTGCGCCCAGGATGGGCCCAAAAAACGAGCCCGTGCCCCCGAGGAAGGCCATAAACAGCACCTCTGTGGACATCGCCATAGAGATGGCGCTTGGAGCCACAAAGTCCTGGAACAGGGCGAAGAGGCTGCCCGCGATGCCCGCAAAGCACGCGGCAAGAGAAAAGATCAGGAGCTTGGACCGGTTAACGTTGTATCCGAGGAAGGAGGCCCGTTCGTCATTGCCTTTCACCGCCATGACCGTGTTGCCGAAGGGCGTTCTCATCAGGTACCAGCCCACGGCCAGGCAAAGGACCACAATGATGAGTATTAGATAGTATTTGTTCGTGACGTTGTTAAAATCGACGCTCACAATGCCCAAATCTACGGGTTTCTTCGGGACGATGCCGCCTATGCCGTCGTCGCCTCCCGTCACTTCCCGCCATTTCCACGCGATCGCCCAGAGAAACTGATTGAACGCCAGAGTGAGCAGTGCAAAGTACGAACCCTTGCGCCGAACGCAAAAAAATCCGATGACAATTCCACCAACCGTCCCTGCGAGCGCCCCTAACAAAATGGCCGCGAAAAAAGGCATGCCGGCCACATGCTTCAAAGAAATGGCCGTAACATAAGCGCCAAGTCCGAAATAGGCGGCATGGCCGAAGGAGAGCAAACCCGCGTTAGCGAAGAGGAGGTTGAAGCTTACGGCGAACAGCGAGAAGTAAATGATCTCGGTAAGCATCCTGGTCTGCACGATGGTCAGGATCCGAGGAGCCGCCAGCAGAACTGCGGCAAGCAAAATGGCCAAAGCAACTTGCAGGACGGTAAAACGCCTCATACCTTCTCTCCAAAGAGACCCGCGGGCCTGATAATGAGCACGACGGCCATGAGCAGAAACTGAAACACCAAGGCCAGTCGAGGAATGAAGAGAATCCCAAAGGATTGCAGCTCCCCGATCATGAGGGAGGCGACCAGGGCCCCTGGGAGGCTTCCGAATCCTCCCACTACCACCACAACGAAGGTGTCCACCAACATGTCGAGGCCCATCGCCGGATAGGTGCTCAGGAAGGGACCTGCCACGACACCGGCCAAGCCCGCCAAGGCCGACCCTCCTGAAAAGACACCCAGAAAGAGCCTGGGGACGTTGACACCGAGGGCGTCTACCATCTGAGCGTCCGAGACAGCGGCCCGGATTCTGATGCCCAGGCGCGTTTTCAAGAATACATAGAGCAGCCCGGCTAGGACGATGAATGATATTATCAGGATGAAGAAACGATAAACCGGATACTGAAACCCGAGCAGATGTATCGACCCCGAGAGAGCGGGAGGGACCTCCATAGGCCGAGGGAAGTCGCCCCAAATCCACTTTACCGCTTCAGTAATCACAAAGAACACGCCGAAGGTGATAAGCAATTCGAAGGCATGGCCATACTTGTGCACTTTTCTCAAAAAAAACCGCTCCACCAGCGCCCCGAGGAAGCCCACTACCACAGGGGCCACAAACAGGGCCAACCAGAAGTTTCCGGTGGCCATCAGCACCGTGTAGCCCACGTACGCGCCGAGCATGTAGAACGCCGCGTGGGCTATGTTGAGTATGTCCATCATCCCAAAGACCAGGGTCATGCCCGATGCCACCAGGAAAAGCAGCATCCCATACACGAGGCCATGAAGCGCCTGTATAATTAGCGTGGAAGTTTCCATGAATAGGGTCCTTAGCTCTCAGCTAGCGGTTCGGTACGGTATAAGCTACTTTGCCAGGCCCTTCTTGGCCTGAATGCTTCTCAGGGCAAATCCGAATATGAAATCGCTTAGTTCATTGAGTGTTAGCCCCTTATTAGGGAGAAACCAAAGCCTGGTGCGAGAAATCATGGAGTCGATCATGAAACTGACAAGTTTCGCATCGAGAGGAAGGAATAGCCCCTTCCTTTGACCTCTTTCGATCACACTGCGAAGGATGCGATCGTGCGCATCGCGCAGGGCCACTATGACTTTGCGGTTGGCCGGCGCGAGGCTTGCCAGGGCCGCATCATGCAACATTCTCGGGGACCTGCGATGACTCAAGGCGACTTTGAGATGGCTGTGGATCACCAATCGCAGTTGTTCCGCCGGGTCGCCGTCTTGTTCTTCCAGGTGGGAAATGGGTCGGATTATGTCCTCCATTTCGCTCAAGAGCACTTCGAAAAGGATGGACTCCTTGGTTTTAAAATAGTTGTACAGACTGGCCGGCTTACATCCGCATGCCAGGGCCAGATCTCGCATACTGACCGAGTAATATCCTTTTTGCCTGAACAGACGGCTTGCCAGGGCTAGTATCTTCTTCTTGCTAAGCCCGTCACCTTGCCTTGTGTCGTCTTGCTTCGGCATAGCCCAAATCACGCTTTCCGGTTTTGTACCGAGAGAGTCTAGGTTTCAAGATCGAAATCGTGCATTTGCTTCTCAGGTCGCTGTTTCAGGAAAAATGCCCGGAGTCGGGCTTAAGGGCAGTACTAACGAACAGTTGTTCACCTTACCCCCGCCAAATACCTCTAGTCAAGCTTTTTTTACGCGAGTACGGTAAATACTCAGTTACGGGAGGAGAAAGAATTTCATTGCGACCCGCCCTGGGAAGCGGGAAGCAATTTTCGCATTTCAACGCTGAGATGGCTTTCCCGCGGACTCCGGAATATCACGCCTCGCAATGCCCAAGAACAGGCAATTCCTCAGCGCGGCTAAAGGAATACCGGGACCGACGGAACCGCTTACGTGGGGAAATTCAAGCTTTCTCCGGACCGTCATAATCGCAATCGAACGTAGAGCATGGCGGCAAGGGAGCACGGACCTGCGCAGACAGGTTCGCGGCACCCAACACCAAGGCCACACTAAAATTATTGGGTGCCGCTGACCCGGGAACCAGGTCAGTGGTGGCCCGAATCCCTTATTTAAACGCGAAACCGTATCAATGTGTTTGAAGCCGGTCATTTACAAGGTGGTTTGGATTTTGGAGCTACCCTTTCAGTCTGCGGGTCCAGGCCACCAGATTCTCCAAAAGTTCCCTAATTTTCTCTCGCGTTTTCAAATCAGTTACGTTGCCGTCTTTGTCAATCTTATCCTGTGCAAAGGGAACCATGACCTCTGGCTGGTTAAGCGCAAAACAGGTCAAAAAGACAAAGGATTGCCGCAAGTGGTGCTGGGCTCTGACAGTTCCTGCCATACCGATCGAGGCTCCCATGATGGCGACCGGCTTATGTTCGAACGCATTGTCTCCGTAAGGACGGGAGGCGCAGTCTATGGCATTCTTCAGCACCCCTGGGATCGAGTAGTTATATTCCGGCGTAGCGATGAGAATGGCGTCGGCAGCCCTGATTCTCGCTTTGAACTCTTTAACCTTTTCCGTGGGTTGGTCTTCCAAGTCTTGATTAAAGAGGGGCATCCCGTCGAGATCGAAAACTTCGAGTGTGGCATCTTTTGGAACAAGTTCCTGAGCCGCTCGCATGAGAGATCTATTGAAGGAACTCTTACGCAAGCTTCCTGCGAAACCCAGAATTTTCACAACGTCATTCATTTTTGCCTTCCTCTTTCAATTTTTCCGAGAGCTTGGCAACCAGCCTCGCCGACGTTTGATCCAAGATTGACAAGGATAACGCTTTTTTCCTGCCATTCAAATGTCAAAGCCCAATGTGTCACGCCCCTCAGTGTTCCAACGTCTTCTCAATCCGACGGTCGGGGATCAACCACGTGATCGCCACCAGTACGTATAGCGCACAGGCCAACCAGGAGTTCACAAAGGCCAGTGGAATCGCCACGGCGTAAATCACCACCGATACCTTGCCTTTGAAATCACGACCCAGGGCGCTTGCCAGCACTGAATCCCGGCCATGTAGAGAAAGGAGGGAGCGAGTCAAGATATAGTAAGCCACTCCAGCCAACAACAACACCGCCCCGTACAGGGCGACAGGTCGGGCGGCAAACTTAGTCTCACCCATCCAGCCGGTGGCAAAGGGGACGAGCGATAGCCAGAAGAGCAGATGCAAATTGGCCCACAGTACACGACCATCCACATGCTTGATAGCCTGGAGGAGATGATGGTGGTTATTCCAGTAGATGCCGAGAAAGGCGAAACTCAACACATAGCTCAGAAACACAGGGACAAGTGGAATCAGTGCTGCCCAATCGGTCGCTATGGGCACTTTCAATTCCAGCACCATGATGGTGATGAGGATGGCAATCACCGCATCGCTGAATGCTTCCAGCCTTCCCTTACTCATTTCGGGTCCCTTAGACTTCCACGATCCCGTCCAATAGTTTCTAGATCAAACGCTCCGCAACTGCGTACACACGCCCGCGGGTTCCGCTTCCTGGCAGAATAGATGGCGATCTATTTTGAGTCCGAAAGCCGATCAGCCTTGTTCGCCTGCTAGACGGTGAAGCTGTCTATTCAATTCGAAAAACGAATCCATCATCCAATTATGGATAACTACCAATCTATTGTGATCGGATCCGGCTTTCTTGAGTCTTTCATCTATTTTTCGCTGGAAGGGTCTTAGTCCGGGATGAGACTTCAGAAAGCGGTCCCGGGCATTCAAAGCTTTCGCGTGCTGTTCGGTCTTGATTATTGATAGGTGAGCCATAATACACCTACTCCGCTGTAACAATTATTCGAGGTTATCAATACAATGCACACCGCCGCGTTTGATTCAAGGGCTGCCACGTCCGATCAAGCTTCCCATGCCTGTTTGGCCGGTCCCCTTCCGGGATTATTCCTCCCCGGAGGCATCCATCGCGTGCTTGTCAAGACCATATTCCTTGAGCTTGTGTTGCAACGTCCGGCGGGTTATTCCGAGCACCCGCGAGGTTCGAGTTCGGTTACCATCGTTGTCTTCCAGTGTCTTGATAATCAATTCCTTTTCCATCTCTCTTATGGTCATTCCCGGGCGGATGCCTTCGCGAAACTGATCGGACAGTGGATCTCCGTCGGTTCCGCGAATAGCTTCGGGCAGTTCCGAGAAAGGGACATAGTCGTCACGCGTGAGGATCACGGCCCTTTCGACGACGTTTTCCAACTCTCTGATGTTGCCGGGCCAAGCGTACCTCATCAGCGCGTCCAAAGCCCTGGGATGAAAGCCGTGAAGCATGCGGCCGTTTTTTTCGTTGTAGATGCTCAGGAAATGTTCGATCAAAAGAGGGACGTCTTCCTTTCTATCTCGCAGAGGCGGCAGTAAAATCGGCACCACGTTGAGCCTATAGAACAGGTCTTCGCGGAAAGTTCCCCTCTTCACCTCTTCGCCCAGTATCTTGTTGGATGCGGCTATTATCCGTATGTCAACCTTTACGGTCTTGGTCGAACCGAGGGGTTCGAACTCCCTCTCCTGAAGCACCCGCAGCAATTTGGCCTGGGTGGACAGGCTCATTTCGCCTATCTCGTCCAGGAATATTGTCCCACCATCGGCAAGTTCAAATCGTCCGGGTCGACGCCCGATAGCCCCTGTAAACGCTCCCTTTTCATGGCCGAAAAGTTCGCTTTCAAGGAGAGTTTCCGGCAACGCGGCACAGTTGACCTTTATGAACCTCTTATCGGCCCTGGTCGATCCCTGATGCAAGGCATTCGCGATCAGTTCCTTGCCGGTGCCCGATTCCCCCAAGATCAGGACGGATGCCTCGGTCGGAGCCACCATTGCGACGGTTTCGAGGACATCTTTCATCTTTTGGGAGCGGCCCACGATTCGTGATGCGTCAAACAGATTCTCGATCCGCCTTCTTTGCAGTATGTTGTCTTCTTTCAGTCGCCAGAATTCGAGTGACTGTTGCACCTTGAATCTCAACTCGTCGATGTCCAATGGTTTGGTCAAGTAGTCGTGCGCGCCTGCTTGAAGGGCTTGGACCGCTGTCTCCACCGAAGCGTAAGCCGTAATAATGATTACCGGGATTCCGGGAGAGATTTTCTTGATCTCTTTGAGGGCATCTATGCCGTCCATCTGGGACATGCGGTTGTCCATAAGTATAAGATCGAAGAATTCCTCGGAAACCCTGCTAATGGCACTGGTTCCATCATCGGCCTCGAACACCTGGTATCCGTCAAGAGAAAGATTGGCGTGAAGCATCTTTCGTTGGGAAGGTTCATCGTCCACGACGAGAATTTTTGCCTTGGGAGCGTTCATTTAACTTCCTGTCCAAAGGATATTATTGATCGAAGGAGTGATTGCAGCGAGTTCAGCCGGAAGTGGCGGCCGCCACCCTGGGAAGTGGTTTGTCTGCCGACTCTTCACCGGGAGGTTGATAGATTCTTAACGTCACGGTAAAGCGAGTCCCCTTGCCGGGTTCGGATTCCACCTCTATCTCGCCCTCATGTCCCTCGATTATACTTTTGACAATGGCGAGTCCTAAACCGGTTCCTTTTTTCTTTGTGGAGAAGAAGGGATCGAAGAGTTTATCCAGGTTTTCTCTCGGAATGCCCTCCCCGGTGTCCGCCACGTGTATCATGACTCGATCCTGTACGTCGGTGTGATAGCCGACAACAACCTTGCCGTTCCTCGGCGTGGCTTCGATAGCGTTGATCAGGATGTTGAGGAAAACCTGTGTCATCTGGTCCGTGTCCATAAGAACCAGCGGCGTGTCATCGCCGCCCGGCTCCCTTATGATTTCGACGCCGGCTTCCGCTGCTTCCCGCTCCACAACCCTTATGCAATGGTCGAGAACTTCATCCGCGGATCGAATGCTCAATCTGGGCTCGCGCGGCTTCGAGTAGGCCAGGAGCTTTGAAATAACCCTGTTGAGCCGGTCAACCTCGGTAAGCATCAAGTCCGTGTAACGATAATCCTCTTCATTCAATGCCAGTTTCTTCTGAAAGTATTGTATAAACCCGCGAATGGAATTCAGCGGGTTGCGTATCTCGTGAGCCACGCCCGCAGACAGCCTACCAAGGGCTGCGAACTTCTCGCTTACGATAACCTTTTGTTCCAGCTCTCTGATCATGGTCAGGTCGCGCACTATCACCACTGCGCCGCGGCTGATGTGAGACTCCGGTTCCTTCAACGGTGAGACGGACAGGGCCAGGAACTTGCCTTTCCCTTCATTGGAGATCTTGACCTCCTTTTCGAGGATCAACTCTGAATCCGCCAGTACCCGTTTGATCTCCTCTTCAAGAGGCAACAACTCGGAAATGGGGCGCCCGTCCACATCTTCTTTTGGTTTGCGCAGTATTTCCAGAGCATTCGGATTGAAGGTAGCCACCCTCAAGGAGCGATCGACGGTTATCAGACCGTTGGCCATGCTCTCAAGCACGTTTCTGGTGTAGGTCCGCATTTCGTCCAGCGTTCTGCGCACCAGATAAGCGTTTTGCAGCACGAAAATGAAGTAAACGCTGGCAGATCCTACGACGAATATAACCGTGCCCATCAGTACCGCGTAGACAATGTCCTGATGCCGGATCTCCCTGAATCGATCCATTTTCAGCCCTAGAAACAGGACCTGTTTGTGCTCGCGGTCAAAGACGTCAAGGAGTTCTTTTCCTATTCGAGTGTGACGCGCCACAATCTCCGACTGGGCCATTTGCTCGGGAAACGGAGTAAAAGGCTTCCAAATCTCCAGAATGGTACGGCCGTCCGGCAATTCACGCTTAAAGGAAAGAGGCTCTTCCGTTCGGATGACCGTCTTCACGGTATTCATTTCCTTGCCCATCAGCAGGCGAAGCCCGATTTTTGCCGGCTCGCTGTGCGCTATGATGACGCCGTCGCTGCTGATCAGGCCGACCCACTCCACGTCCGGGTCCTTGGCAGCCTGCTCAATGAGCATCTGGAGGTGTTCTATACCCCAGTCTCCTTCCATGAATCCCGTGCGCGTTCCTGCCTCCAAGGTTCGTATGACCGAAATGCCTTGACGACTCGTGGATTCCTCCATGTGCTCGTTTTGGGAACTTATATTCCGCAGCGTAAACAGGATTACGATGACGAGAAGAGTTCCTGCTACCAGCACTATGGACAATACAGGAAGGTATTTTAATAAGCTCTTGATGCTCATTTCATTCTCAAAAAGATCGAATCCGCCGTCTGGCAGAGCACGGTGCGTTTCAGATCGGCCGGCAAAACGCCTGTTGCACTCCTACCATCTTCCCGGTCCGCCTTCAACCCGGAATCCATATTACCTTATTTCGAAGCTCAACTCACGCTCCAGCGATTTCCAGACCGAGAAAATGCTTCAGGCGCGGCGCGGACAAGGCGCCAGGCAAAAAAACCTCATGTGAATCGGCAAACTCTTTTTGAGAATGAGGACTCCAACAGGTTTAGGGGAGAGTCCCGGTTTTGGGCAAATGGCGTTCGACGGGAACAGGCTTTTTGTAATCATTCAGTTACTCGGGGGATTTTGCCGTTCTCTGTCATTGCGAAGAGTGAAATCCCGCGTTCCGCGGGAAAGCAGTCTCTGCCTTTGAGCGCTGAGATTGCTTCGCTGCGCTCGCAATGACAGGTTTTCGCCGCTGGTAAACTAATGGATACGGTTTTTTTATGAAACCGATTGAAAACCGGGGTCAAATATGTTAAGCATCACATTATTAAATGAGGCGAAGGTATTAAAACCTAAGCCTAATTCTACACAAGAAATGTGACAGAACCCTGCGAGCGTGGCTTCCAGCCGTCCTGGGGTCGGGATCACGAAATGGGACGCCATATTTAACCTCAACCGTCCGGATAGGTGATCGATGATCGAAACAAACACGCAGACCGCGGAAACCTCTTGGGTTGCGAAAGGGAGAAACCTTCTGGAGCATGGGGACGTGGCCTCTGCTTTGGAATGCTACGAGAAGGTATTTGACCCTGATACGCTGGACGAAACCGAGGCACGGACCATGCTGATCGAGGCTCGTGCCCATCTTTCCCGGAAGCACCTTCATGAGGCTCTTGATTGTTTCGAAGAGGCACTTGTGATGGGCACGGACGTACAGAGACGTCAGGCGTTGGACGGCCTCACCAATGTGGGCGAAATCAGATCGCGTTTGCGTTCGCTCACGCCGTCCGTAAAAAAGGGGCTCAAAGAGCGTCTGGGGAAGCGCCAGGTTTCTCTCGGCCTCACTCTGGTTTCGGACGACGAAAACGTAGTGCTCATTTCGAGAGAGGCGCTGGAGAGCCTGCCGGGTCACCTGGCAAAGGCGACCAAAATCTCCAAGTTGCCTCAGCATTTAACAGATCTGCAGCTGCCGTTCGATACTGACAGGTGCATACCTTTCGCGGACCAGGGCGATTTAGAGTTTATCCTGGAGGTTGCCGCCAATTTGAGCGCTGTCCAGGCAACCAAACAAAGCAACTCCAATAGCGGACAGGGAACAGCGGAGCCGGCACAGGCGGAATGAGGTCCGGCTTGGAGAGAAATTTCTAATTACCCGCAATTGATTGACTGACCATAGCAAAGGCCGGCCGGGGCAATCGGCATGGGGGGTTGCCAACGGGCGTCGAACGCCTTCAAGCATCCGTTGTCCGAAAAAGTGAGGGGACGAAGCGGAAATTCGCTCGTTCTCCTTGCTGCCTCCAAGGCCAAAGCCTTGACAGTGACCGCGGAATTAATTAAACGTAACGAACCTGCCGCCGGCAGGGCGTTTGAATGGCAAGGAACAACATTACGTGCGTATTTTAGGGCTAGACATCGGATCGAAGAGGATCGGAATAGCTGTAAGCGACGAACTCGGGTTTACGGCTCAAGGAATAGAAACCCTAGTGTCCAAAGGTCCGGAAGCGGATGTTGCTCACATAGTGAAACTGGCAAGACAGTATCAAGCATTGGAAATCGTGGTGGGCGTCCCGTTCAATATGGATGGCACCGAAGGTCCTCAGGCCAAGAAAGTGAGGTCCCTGATAGAAAGGATTGGCCGGGAAGTAGAAATCCCTGTCCGAGAATGGGATGAACGGCTCTCGACCGTGGCAGCCGAAAGGACCCTACTGGAGGCCGACATGAGCCGCGCAAAGCGCCGCAAGGTCATTGACAAGCTTGCAGCGGTGATAATCCTCCAAACCTATCTGGACAGCCAACGGCACAAGGATTCGTCTTTGACATGAGATCTTCAATTCTTTCAGTGGTGAAATTCATTTTTATCTCGGTGATTCTGGTAGCGGTG
Source organism: Desulfomonile tiedjei (assembly GCA_016212925.1). NCBI lineage: Bacteria > Pseudomonadati > Thermodesulfobacteriota > Desulfomonilia > Desulfomonilales > Desulfomonilaceae > Desulfomonile > Desulfomonile tiedjei. The sequence goes on along the minus strand of JACRDF010000014.1, from coordinate 30,030 downwards.
GGAACGGCCGGTTACCTTGTATATCGCCATGTTCCGGCCCTTCTCGAGAAGGCTGCGCCGGTAGCGGTGTCTGAGTCGGTGCCCGCGGGCCAGGAGGTAATCGTCACGGTCCCCAAGGGAGCCACGCTATCTCAAATCGGGACCGTCCTTCAAGAGAAGGGAGTTATTTCGAACAGGCTCGTTTTCAGGCTCGTTGCTCTGATCCGCGGGGAACAGCGGAATATAAAGGCTGGAGACTACGCTCTCAAGACGGGCAGTGATGCCGGAGAAGTGCTCGATCAATTGATTTCGGGTAAGACCATAATATTTTCGCTCACGGTTCCTGAAGGGTACAACCTTTATCAAATAGCCGAAGTGTTCGAGCAGTCAGGGATAGTATCACGGCAGGAATTCCTTACGTGGGCCAAGGACCCCGCCTTCCTAAAGGAACTGAAGGTGGATGGGACATCTCTGGAGGGCTATCTGTTCCCGGATACCTATTTCCTGCGGCCTTCGGAAAAGACTGACGGAAGGCTTGTAGTTCGCAAGATGGTGCAAAGGTTCTACGAAGTTTACGACAAGCACGTAAGGCCTACTGCCGAGGAGCAGGGTTGGAACACCGGCGAAGTAGTGACTCTCGCGTCGCTGATCGAAAAGGAGGCCCGTGAATCGGAGCATGCGCTGGTCTCTGCGGTCTTTCACAACAGGTTACGCCAGAAAATTCGCCTGCAATCGGACCCTACGGTAATTTACGGCATCAAGGCAATGGGGGCCAAAATTACACGCGAAGATCTCAATAGGAAACACCCTTACAACACATATCAGAATTACGGATTGCCGCCGGGCCCTATAGCCTGTCCCGGCAAGGCTTCTTTGATCGCCGCAGTCAAACCTGAGGCCGTGGACTATCTCTATTTCGTCGCCAAGAATGACGGCAGTCACCAGTTCTCCAGCAGCCTCCAGGAACACAATCGCTGGGTGAATCTTTACCAGCGCAACCCGAAGACGGGGACTCAGTAAGGCGCTTCGGCCAGTTACCGGTTGGCTGTGCGTTGACAGGCATTCCGTTACCACGGGACAATGGAGGTGCCGGTCCTGCTGGTTTTCCAAGTTGGCTGGCGTGCCACCTTCCAGGCCTACTTATAGCGGTTGCCATAATTCTTGTCCGATTTGCAGGCACCCCGAGCCGTCATTCCTGCGGAAGCAGGAATCCAGTCCCGCGGCACGCGGGATTTCCTGGGTTCCCGCTTTCGCGGGAACGACGGGCGTTATGACGCCCCGGCAAAGGAAGCCCAGTCGATACGGCTTGAAAACCAGACTGATTATTTCGCGACCAAACGGACATTGTGTGTGGCAATCGGAGCATGAGGCTACATACGGCGATTTATTACTGCTGAGCCCCCGAAATCTGGTCGGCCATGCCGACAAACACCCTTATCGACTCGGTCAAAGCTCTCATTGCCAGGAAAACGATCAATGCCATGATCAATGCGGGCAGCCCAAGTACCAGCGCTGCGAGGAGCAATTGAACCGCCGTAAATAACTCCGCTGCCGGTGAGGTTTGTATGATGGCGAACAGTCCCACTATTACAAGGAAATAAACCGCCAGGGCTGCAACAGCCAGCCCGTTGCAGTAACGGATAATGCGAGCCAAATTCGATCGAGGCCCGACCGTTTTTTGTTCGAGATTGTGACTATCTTGTTCCTCGGGGAGAGCGGACCCCGGCTGTGCACGTTCCTTGCTCCGTGCCCGGGAAAACAGTTTTCTGCCAGGAGGCTGCTTTCTTGCCTTCTCTTGGGCCTCTTTCTCCTTTTGTTGCTTGATATAGGCGGGAGAGACAAAACCGCATCGGGAGCACTCGGTAAATTCCCTGGCCTGAATGTTTCCGCACGCGGGGCAAATATACAGACCCAGATCTACAGTCCGTTCAGAAATGGGGACCCTGGAGTCCAATTCAGCTTCGGTCAGCACCCCTGCATTGACGAGTTTGCTAAAGACGCTTTGCAGTCCCTGAGAAGAGAGCTTGTACTTATCCATCAGGGCCGGATCGTCCATCCCGGCCTTAATGTCTTTCAGAACGTCCCGTCCTGTTATCTTGCGCTTGGCCATGCAATCTCCCTCCCGCGGACATTTGTGCTAATGCCTTTGTTCACAGCGGTTATGGGGGCGAATTGCCCGCGGTAAAAAGTCTACCCGGTAAGCTCGCTTGCCGAACTCACACGAGTACGCAACCAGTATACAGCAAACACCGGTATCGTGGCGATAACCCCCGTGTACTTTAAAATTGGTTGCGTGATATCAGGCCCTGAATTTTTTACTCAGTAATTCATGGCCCGTAGCCGTGGCTGGTCCGCTGATGCCGGTTGTTGAGTCAGGGAAGGAAGGTTCGAATCAACCGATGGCGTAAACGTGGCCGTCGTCACTTCCGAAATAGACTGCGCCGCCCGAGACCACCGGCGCCGAGTAGACAGGTCCGTCTGTCTTGAATTTCCAGACTTCTCTTCCGTCGGAGAGATCCAAAGCATAAAGGTGATGATCCGCGCTGCCAAAATAGATCTTGGTGCCGGCCACGGCAGGGGACGAGTGTATTGCCCCGCCGGTCTTGAAATTCCACTTTTCCGCTCCGGACATAAGGTCTACCGCGTAGAGGCGGCGGTCGGCGCTCCCAAAATATACGGTGTCGCCTGCAACGGCAGGGGAGGACGTGACCTTGTCACCGGTCTTGAAACACCATCTCTCGTTGCCGGTCCAGACATCCACCGAATAGAAGTTGGAATCGCCACTTCCGACGAACACCAGGTATTTGGCCACTGCCGGAGCTGTAGTGACGGGCCCGCGTGTTTTGAATCTCCAAAGCTCCTTGCCCCAATTAAGGTCTACAGCGTAAAGATGCCCGTCCATGCTCCCGAAGTATATGGCCTCCCCCTTTATGGCAGGGGAGGAATAAACAGGCCCGCCCGTTTTGAATCTCCATTTTATGATCTGGGAGGCCCCGCCCAAGGCGTAAAGATGTCCGTCAAGGCTCCCGAAATAGACCCTGTCCCCGTCCACCGCGGGCGATGAATAGATTGGACTTGCTGTGCCGAACTTCGAACGCAACTCCCCGGTCACGGCATCCACAGCATAGAGTTGACCGTCCGAGCTGCCGACGAAAGCCATGGCATCCACCAGAGCGCAGGAGGAATATATTGGACCACCTGTCTTGAATCGCCACTTTTCGTTCCCGGTGGAATGGTCCACTAAATAAAACATGCCGTCCAGGCTACCAATGAAAACACCAATTTCACTAGCCACCGGGGAAGTGGATACCCAGCCCCCTGTCTTGAACTTCCACCGTAATTCCGTGAAACGATCGACGCTCTTTTCTTCGTACAAACCGGTTCGCTGCAGATTTCCTCGAAACATCCGTCCTTCCAGCACGGGTCTTGCGACCGCCTGCTGCACCTTAGTGTCTACCTTGATATCCGTTGGTGTCGGCGCAGGAGCAGGGGCGGGGCGCTTTTCTCGGTACTTGGAGACTATGACACCGCATTGGGGGCATTCATTAAATTCCGTGAATTGGGGCATGCTGCATTTCGGGCATCTAAACACCGCGAGGTCAACGGTTTTCTCCATCAAGGGCATTCTTGCATCAATTTCCGATTGCCCTATCAGCCCGGCCTCTACCAATTTCCTGAACAGGCTTTGGAGCCCCTTGGCCGACACCCCGTACTTCTGCATCAGTGCGAAATCGCTCAGACCGGCACGGATGTCGATGATTGTCTGCCTAGCATCTATTTTCACTTTTGCCATTTTTGCTCCGCTGACTGCGAATGCATTGGCCGGCATTTAACTACAACATATTCAAATAACCATGTCAACCAAATCGCCGCTCCGGTAGTGGTGATTCAGCTGCGGATGGGCACGCCGAATCGTGCCAATGCCCGTGACTAGTGGGACCGGCGCGAAAGTAACAAAACAGATCTGAGTCCTGAGCGCCACAAGATTTCCGCGGCTTTGAATTTTGGGACGTTCTCAGAGGCCGCGCCGTGCCGATTTATCCCTGCATCGGACATTATTCTTGGCAATCACTGGAATGCCGCCCGATCTCGTATCATGCTCCCAGGTTTATGACTCTCCCCAAAACGGCAGCCAGATCATCCACGTCATACGGTTTGCACACCACTCCTTGAAAACCATAGCTTTGAAATTGTCCCATTATGGGATCATTTGCGTAACCGCTGGATACAATTGCTTTCACTGCGGGATCAATCTTTATCAATTCCTTGATTGTCTCTTTTCCCCCCATCCCTCCAGGAATGGTCAAATCCATTACCACAGCGGAGAAGGGCTTACTGTCTTCTATCGACTTCCTGTACAAGATTATCGCTTCCCGGCCGTCGCGAGCGCCTTCCACTTCGTAACCAATGTGTTGGAGCATCTCCTGCGCAACCGTTCTGACCATGTCTTCGTCGTCTACGATCAACACTCTGCCCCTGGCTTCGAATTTGATTGGCTCCACGCGCTGCTGCTCTGCGGTTTTCTGTTCCTTGGCCGGAAGAAAGACATGAAACGTCGTACCGGCCGACAACTTGGATTCCACAGTGATCAATCCGCCGTGGGCCTGCACAATCGAATATGATACGGCCAGGCCCAATCCGCTACCTTTCTGCTTGGTAGTGAAATATGGGTCGAAAATGCGGTGTATGTGCTCCGGAGGAATCCCCATGCCGATGTCCGCTATCGATATCTTGACGTGCTTACCATCAGACAACGCGAGCCCATGCTGCGGACCGACCACTATGTTTTCAGCCGAAATGCGGACCAGTCCGCCATCCGGCATGGCCTGGTCTGCGTTAATGACCAGGTTGTTCATTACCTGGGCTATCTGTCCTTCATCAACTTCTACCGGCCACAGGTCCTCAGGGACTGCAAATTCCAAACGAACATTGGACCCTGGGAGAGAGAAGCCCGCACACTCCTTGAGCAGTGACACTATTGGGCCTACCTTTTTCACCGGCGCGCCGCCTTTGGAAAAAGTAAGCAACTGTTGAGTCAAGCTCTCAGCTCGCCGCGTTCCACGTTCCGCCTCCAGCAGGCGTTCATAGATCTTGTCTCCGGGAGTGCTATACATCTTGGCGAGGTTGATATTCCCCAGGACAGCCATGAGAATGTTGTTGAAGTCGTGCGCAATTCCACCGGCCAGCAGGCCCAGTGATTCAAGTTTTTGCACCCTTATAGCATCTTCACGCATCCGCTGTTGTTCGGTGATGTCACGCTTGAGCATCCAGATGGCGTGAAGCCGCTGTTGTCTGATCATGCCGATCAGAGTGGTCTCGACGTAGCCAAGACTACCGGAGGGCAGGTACTGCCTCGCCTCTGCGGAGCTGATATGAAACCCACTCCTGATCCACGATGTGAATAGACCTCGGTGTTGATCGTCAAATGGGGTCAACTGGTCGAAGCGCTGGTGCAAGAGCTTGCTTATACTGTCAAAGCCTTGAATCTTGGCAAATTGATCATTGCCGCCCACCAGTATGGCCCGTTGGACAGCCTCAATTATTTGGGCCGCCTCATGGTCGGCTGAGACGGTTTGGGTCAACGAAAACTCCGCCACACCCATAGGCACCAGGCTGATCAATTTTTTATATTTTTCATTTTCAATTAGTCGTTTTTTTTCGGCCGTCAGATTTTCAACCAGAGCGATTACCAGCCTTTGTTCGGTAACGCTGATCGAACGCAGGTGCATTCGGCCCCAAATCCTGGCCTTGCAAAACCGGAAGAGCCCGTCCACCATCTTTGGCTTCCGGTCCAGGAAAAGCTGTTCCAACAGCAATTCGGCCGCCTTCATTTCGCGGCCGTCAAGGAATAGAGAGGAGAAATGACTTTCCTTCAGTTGATGATAGTCCGGTGTGATTTTTTCGGTAGACCTGTTGCAGAATACTATTTTCCCGGATTTGTCCACGAATAAAGTAGGAATGGGAATTGCCTGCAAAAGTCTGCCGAACGACGCCTGGTTGATCCATTGCAGGTCAAAGCTGGTCGATAGGGAGGGCTCGGGTCCGAAAAGGTTGCCAAGATCAATAGTTTCAGTTGAAACCTCGGCCTCTGAGAGGCCGGGTAGGTCCTCTTCTTCCTCGGCCATTTCGACAAAAGTGGGTAGATCTTTTACATCCATGTGCCCCTGCCGGGCGCGGTCCTCAGTCTTGGGTTGCTACAGCCTTTGAGGTCAGGACATCAATCTCCGGGAACAGGCGTCACAATTAGAGGCCGGGTCCAAGCTCGCTCCCCTCGGGCCGTTGTGCGCCCCCTGGTTGCATATATATCCGATGGTGCAAAATCCACCCATATGGTAGCCGGTTTGCTCATTCTCTGTCAACGCGTAATCCAATTTCAAATTAAGCATTTAGTTACTTCGTGAGGCCGGGGAGGTTCCAGAATACGATTTCGCCATTGAGGCTGCAAGAGAACTTCGAGGTGCACTGCCAGGGTCCCGCGACCACGCGGGGTGCGCTTACTCCGCGCTCTCGTTGTCTCTGCGGCGAAATCACGAGGGGCGCCCCTTGCAACGCTGTAAATTTTGTGCTTGATATTCGCTCCAGCCGCGCTATGTTGTGGTGCCCAAAAAAGCCCCGGTCGGTTTGCGGGGCCTGAAATTGACCTGCTGGAAGGCTTTATCAAAGTGGAAGGTTCAAGAGCCGACAAGACGGGTGGAGAAATCCACTCTCACATACATGACGAGGTGCAAAAAAGGTACCTGGCATATGCTCTGTCCACAATTGTGTCCCGAGCCTTGCCCGACGTGAGGGACGGCCTGAAACCCGTCCATCGACGGATTCTATATGCCATGCACGGGATGCGGCTCGGCGACGCGGCCAAAATGAGAAAATCAGCGGCCGTAGTCGGAGAGGTCATCGGTAAATATCATCCCCATGGGGATCAGGCTGCTTATGACGCACTGGTCAGAATGGCACAGGATTTCAGCCTGCGTTACCCGCTCATAGATGGCTCAGGTAATTTCGGTTCGGTAGACGGGGACTCGCCGGCAGCCATGCGTTACACCGAGACTCGGCTTAGCACCTTTGCCGGCCTGCTGCTCCGGGAAATAGAACAAGGTACTACGGAGTTTCATCCAACCTACGACGGGATCGGCGAAGAACCGGCAATTCTGCCGGCATCAGTCCCCAACCTGCTCCTGAACGGCTCTTCAGGAATAGCCGTGGGGATGAGTTGTTCGTTTGCGCCCCACAACCTGGGGGAAGTGATCGCTGCATGCCGGGCGGCAATCCGCGACGAGGGCCTCCAGACCAAAGGCCTGCTCAAGTACATCAAAGGGCCTGATTTCCCCACAGGAGCAGAGATCCTGGACTCTCCGGACCACCTGGCCGAGATATATGCTTCAGGCCACGGCACGGTGAGGGTCCGCGGGACGTTCGAGGTGGAAACCGCGGGTCGAGGGCGGACGAATCTGATTGTCACTTCGATACCTTATTCGGTCAACAAGTCGAGGCTCATCGAACGAATAGCGGGTCTAATCAAAGACAAGAGGCTCATACACGTCCAGGATGTGCGCGATGAAAGCACGAGTGATGTCAGAATAGTGCTGGAACTCAGGGCAGGCGATGTAGTCCCGGATTCCGTGATGGCGTTTCTGTACAAGCATACGGAGTTGCAGATCAATTTCCCGATGAATTTCATTGCAATCACCCCGCAGGGCGTGCCGGATCGGCTGAGTCTGGAAAAAATCATCAGATACTTCCTGGACTTCAGGTTCGAGAAGACCACTCTCAGGCTTCAGCATAGATTGGACATTCTGCAACAGAGGATCCACGTGCTTGAAGGCTTCGGCAAGCTGTTCCAGGACCTCGACGCGGCGCTCAAGATAATTCGTTCGGCCAGAAGCAGGAAGGAAGCGGAACAGGGCCTTATAGCCAGGTTCGAGTTGTCCGATCAACAAGTGGAAGCCATACTCGAAATGCGCTTGTACAAACTTGTCGGCATGGAGATCGGCAAAGTCCTCGATGAATTGGCTGCCAAGAAAAAAGAGGCTCGCGACATTTCCACAGACCTGGCCGACCCCGCACGCGTGTGGAAGATCATCGACGACGAACTCGCCGAGATTGCGTCCAAGTTCGGCGATCCTCGCCGCACGCGGATTGTTGCGGAAAAGGATGCCTCGGCAATCGAGTACGACCCGGACCATTTTGTTGAGCATGAAGATACAACGGTGATCTTGTCGAAACATGGTTGGGTGCGTCGCATAAAAAGCGAGGTCGGAGACGACGCCTCTCTGAAATTTCGAGAGGGTGACGGCTTGTTCGGCTGGGTCAGAGTTAATACCGGGAATACGGTGGCGTTCTTCTCGAATCTTGGCAAAGTCTACGTGATGAGGGCCCTTGACGTCCCGGCGACTACCGGTTTTGGGGAGCCGATAGGGAGCCTCCTCAACCTCGCGGACGGCGAATTCATGGTCGGGTTCATTGCACCGGACCCTGCGGAAGGGACCGAGCCAAAAACCGAAACAGAGGAATTGCCGGATCAGACCGAAGCCATTAACATGGTACGGGATCCCCAATACACAATCTTTGAGGTAGCCTCGCCCGAGGCTTCCGACGCGGGAAAGGACGTCTTGTCGGTTGCTTCCGGAGGAATCCTGGTTACCCGCAAAGGTCAAGGGTTCCGATTCGACTATGACATTCTTCGGGAGACATCCAAACGGATCGGAAGGAAGCTGGTCAACCTCAAAGGCGATGATCAAATCCTAACTGTAAGGCCTGAGGACGGCGAATTCATCGCAGCGGCTTCAAATACCGGAAAAATACTAGTATTTCCGGTCGAACAAGTCCCCCTTCTGACGGGTGTGGGGCAGGGCGTGCGGTTTATCAAATTGCCCGCGGGGTCGGAAGTAGTCGCGTTGGAAGTGGTCAACCGACAGGATGAGTTACGCATCCAGCCGAAAAAGGGGAAAGAGGCGACACTCGTTGTCGGGGAGATCCCGACGGCAAACAGGGCTACACAGGGTAAAACTTATTACTCAGGGATACTTGCTATGGAAAGAGTGAGCGCCCCGGAAGGGCAGACCAGATGACCGCTTCTTACACGGTAAAAGACATAAAGGTGCTAAAAGGCCTCGAAGCTGTTCGCAAGCGGCCTGGAATGTATATAGGGGGCACCGGCCGAGACGGCCTTCACCAGTTGGTATGGGAACTCGTGGACAATAGCGTGGACGAAGCCCTCAACGGCCATTCCGACATGATCGAGGTGACTCTCCTTTCCGACGGCGGCATTGCCGTAGAAGATCGGGGCCGAGGCATTCCTGTGGAGGTACACCCGACCACCGGAAAGAATACCGTGGAGACGATTTTCTGTAATTTGCACGCAGGCGGGAAGTTTGACGATGACGCATACAAGGTTGCCGGCGGGCTTCATGGGGTGGGAGCCTCGGTGGTGAATGCGCTCAGCGAAAGAATGATCGTGGAGGTGAAGCGCGACGGGTTCCGCCACGTGCAGGAATTTCGCCGAGGCAAGCCGTATTCGCCTCTTCGCAAAGTTGAACACGCCACGGGTGGTGGGACCAAGGCGACCTTTTGGCCTGATCCGGAGATCTTTCCTGATAGGACCTTCTCCAAGGAGCTTATAAGGGACCGGCTGGAAACCAAGGCCTTCCTGATGGCGGGCCTTAGAATTCGAGTCAGGGATGAAGCGGAAGGAACGGTCGAAAACTTCATCTATCCGGAGGGCATAAAAGACTTTCTCCGGAAACTGGGCCGGGATCGGCCGTTGATCGACGCACAGCCGTTCCATTTCAGATATGACAACGGCCTTCGCTTGGAAATGGCCATGGCGTGGACTTCCGAAACCACCAACCGGATACTATCGTTCGTAAACACCATACCCACTCCCGCTGGAGGCACTCATGAAGCCGGTTTTCGCAACGGCGTCACGCGTGCGCTCCGAAACTACATTGAGAAACGAAACGGCCTCCCGAAAGGTGTGAAGGCCATAAACGCGGAAGACGTCCGAGAAGGCCTACTGGCCGTCATTTCAGTATACCTGAACGGACACCTGGAGTTTCAAGGACAGACCAAAGAGCGCCTCAACAGCAGCTCCGCGCAACAAGTGGAGCCGCTGGTGAAAAACGCTCTGGAAACCTGGTTGCATCAGAATCCAACTCAAGCAGCGGCCGTGAGCAACAGGATTGTTCTAGCGGCGCAGGCCCGCACCGCTTCCCGGGCCGCGCGTGACGAGGTCACACGCAAGGCCGCAACCCGCAGACTCACGCTCCCCGGCAAATTGGCCGACTGCTCTTCAACTTCGCTGGATGACACGGAACTGTTCATTGTTGAGGGAGACAGCGCCGGAGGCTCGTCGAAACAGGCTAGGGACAGAAAGTTCCAGGCGATCCTGCCTATAAGAGGAAAGATCCTCAACGTAGAACAAGCCTCGGACGACAAGCTCAAGGCAAATAGGGAAATCCAGAATCTGGTACTGAGCATCGGAACGGGCATCGGCAAGACATTCGACTACTCAAAGCTCAGGTACGGCAAGATCATTATTAACACTGACGCGGACGTGGACGGACACCATATTGCAACCCTGTTGCTGACGTTCTTCTACCGCTATCTGCCGGAATTGGTGCGGCGAGGACACATTTATCTGGCCATGCCTCCTCTGTACCGGCTGCGGATAGGATCAGGCAAGAAAACCGCTATTCGCTATGTTTTTTCGGACAAGGAGAAAGAGAAGCTGCTAAAACAGCAGAACGGAAAAGAGGTTGAAATCCAGAGGTTCAAGGGACTCGGAGAAATGGACGCAGCCATTCTCAAGAGCACCACTATGGACCCGTCCACACGTGGCATTCTCAGAATCGGAATAGAGGATGAAGCTAGAACGGACGCCGTCTTCGACACTCTGATGGGAAAAGACGTCAGAAAACGCTTTTCCTTTATCAAGGAGCATGCTCGGGAGGTTCAGAATCTGGATATTTGATGCCCATGAGGGATCAAACAGGCACCATTAACGGGAGCCGGCCGGGAGAGGGTGTCTCAAAACTTGAGATGGACAGATACCCGGGTAGGGGCGCTTCGCGAAGCGCCCTTAATTCGGGCGGTTCACGAACCGCCCCTACAACCCATGGTGCCGGTTGCTGCGGATTAAGACAGCCTCAAAACCGTGCCCTGATCTCTGCAATCTCCCAGGAATGATAATTGATTCTATGTGCTATCGGGGGCGAATCATCCCGAGGGCAGCTGTTTGCCTTCTCTTTTGCTGGGCTCCCCGGTGGAAGCCTTGCCGGTTCCACTCTTCAGTCTTTCCAGCGCGGAATTGATTGCGTTCTTGGTCCGTTCGTCCGACGCAACCTCAAGCCCGCTCTTCAAAAGAGGCGTCACCTGGTCGGGATAGAGGTAGCCGATCCGCCGCAGAGAGCCTACGGCATGGAGCCTCACATCCATGTCTCCGTCCTTGACGGCCTTATCCAGCGCATCCAGCACTTCCCGAGTGGGCGGAGTAAAAGAACTAAGAGCTTCGATTGCAGCGTTTCTAATCCGCAGGTTGGAATTGGAACTCTCAGTCATTTGGACCAGACTTGGGACAGCCTTCATGGCCTGAGGCCCGATCCCTCTTAAAATCCTCACCGCCAAGAATTGATTCTCCGTGTCCGGGTCCTTAAGCGCCCCGATTAAAGGATCGATAACAAGCTCCACCTTGGTGCGGAAACGATATAACCCCATGAGGGCCTCGTGGCGATCCTTGGAGTCAGAAGAGCCGAGAGCTTTGATCATCACAGGAATCGCGTAATCCCCTTTTGCGTCAATGGCTCGCAGGGCTTCAGTGATTTCCACACGTGTGCTTTGATCCACCTTGTCGTACAATCCGGCTATCCGAGGAAGAGCTGGCATGGCCTGGGTTTTCATTTGACGCAGGACCCGGACCGAATTCCGAGACAGGGGGTCTTCTCCCTTGTCCACAGCAGCCATAAGACCTGGCAGCACCTTGTCCGGATTGGCCGCTCCTATGTCTGCAAGTATCCGTGCTGCGCCCTTTGCCGTCTCTTCTTCCTTGCTTCCCAGGGCTTCCAGCATCGCGGGAATAACCGAGTCATCAACTTTCCCAAGGCTTGCCAGAGATACCGCGACGTCGATCTTGGTAAGTTGGTCGGGGTCGTTCGCAAATTTGCCGATGGCTTCTTCAACACCCTGAAAGCCTTTGCCGACCTTGCCCAAGGACAGGATGGTTGCTCGCCGAACCTCTACGCTTTTGTCGCCAAGGGATTCGAGCAGGGCCGGGACCGACTGTTTTGCCTCGCCCGAGAAACGGCCCAGCGAATCGGCCGCGGTGCTGCGAACCTTCGACTCCGGGTCCTTCAGCGCTTCAATGAGAGGCGGAACCGCCCTCGCCGGTTTGTTTCAGCCGCATCCCAGTTCGTAAGCAGCCTTGGCCCTGACCTCGGGATTGTCGCTCTTCAGGTCGTTTATGTATTGGTCCACCGACCCGGCGCCGGCCAAGGCAATCCCCATGAAACAGCACGTCAAAATGACCGCGGCTTGATACCAGTAACGTTTCATGTTTTTCGACCCTTCTGACCCAGGACTTCCCGCTTCTTTTGCTCCAGATAATCCCGGTCAATCTTCAGGAAGCCCTTTTGTCCGAAAAAGACGAATCGGAGCCACTGGCTTCCAAAATAGAGAAGAGAGACATCGTCTTCCCGAATCTTCTCCAGGATGTCGTCGTCCACCTTGAACTTCTTCAGAAAGCTGCTCTCGAAAACGAACTCCCGGAACCTGTCAGGATCATAAAGCACCATGAGAAACATGTCCTGCATTCGAGGGTCCGCGATCTTGTCTTCCCACACCTGATCGGCATGCATGACATCCTTCAGGTTGTGGTCCAGATCGTCGTAATCGCGGAGTCCCTGTTCCTTCCTCCATGATTCAACCGTCCATTCATGGGGTTCGCTTAGTCCGTGGCACCGCTCTTTATCGACAATAAACTTGTATTCGACTCCCTGCTCCGTGTCCAATGGGTATAATCGGCAGGAATAAGGCCTGGCCGAATACACGGTGCACCCTTGTTCAGACACAAACGGACACGCTTTGGTTTCATCCTGTTTCATTTTCAGTATTATCGCCGGCAGCCCGCTTGTCCTGGAAATAACTTTGTGTGTGTGTTGTTCGAGAAAGTCCGTGGAGGACATCCCTAACGTTTTGCGGAGCCTGATTACATCCAGAGGGCTCAGGAAAATAGTTACGTTTCGGCAACAAGAGTTGAAGCAATCGATCCCTGGGTGGCACCGGAACTGAAATGTGTCGTCCCAGGTCATTAAACGTTTTTGTTGGCTGTCCTGATCTTTGACTTTCATATATATTCCTCTATGTTTCTCTCGATAGGGCTAAACAGTACTTGTAGGAGCCTGGGAGTGGGCCAGCCTGGCGATGTTATCTCTGGCCTGCTTGTTCTCCGGGTCCAGTTTCAATGTTTGTTCCCAGCATTCCAGGGCCCTTTCTTTGTCGCCGAGCAACTCAAATGCAATGCCCCTCTGGTGATAAGCGCCGATGTAATCGGGACGAGCCGTGGCGGCCATTTCATAGCAATGGAGCGCCTTAGAGAAATCTTTCTTCACGATCATGGAGATTTGTCCCATATTGTACCAAGCTTGTGCGTACGCGGGTTCGAGTTCAACGCATCTTTGAAAGAGTTCAATGGCTTCGTCTTCTTTCTTCAAGAAAGTAAGCGCGACTCCCAAATTATACGATATTGCCGGGTTTTCGGGATCTACCGACACTAGAGCCCCAAGGCGGGCTGCGGCGGATTCATAGCGCTCCTCGTCCATGTCTGTAAAGGCCCTCTGAAGCTGGACCTGTATGCGGAAGAACTCGGGGCGTTGCTTACCCTGGCTTATCTCTTTGAGCATTTCCAATATTGCCATAATCGGCTTACGCTTGGCCTCGTCGTCCGCCAACTCCAGACAGGCCTCGAAGGCAGTCGTGGCCTTTTCTGTGCGGCCGGCGCAGCCTCTGGAAACTCCAAGGCGATAGTTGATATCAAATTTACGAGCTTCCGGGCACAGAGCCAGGGCCTTCTCGTAGTACTCTGCGGCCATCAAGTAATCTTCCAAACCGTCGTAGCACGCTCCAAGGGTTTCCAGAATTGCGTCCCTGTCAGGGGTTGCGTCCACGATTTGCTTGAACAGGCCTATGGCTTCCTCCCAATTCTCCCCGGACATGGCCTTGAAAGCCTTTACGCGGACACTCTGTATCTCGTCGGGTTCTTTACGAGAATTCAGGTCCTTGGCAAGACAACATTTCTTATATTTGATACCGCTGCCGCATGGGCAGGGATCGTTTCGTCCCATAGGCATTATGCGAAAAACTCCTTCCGTAACGATTGACGGGTGGTGATGTTCAATGTCGGCCATTCTAGTCGAGAGAAGCGACCGCCGGCTTCACCCTGCCGAAAAATCTAAACTACCACACAGCTATGTGGAGCACAAGTGCATTGGTCACTCATTTCGTAGGAAACTTTGCTGAAGTATCACCAAAAAAAAACTTGACAATGCCTGAAACATTTGATTGAATCTGGTATTCTTATTGTTGCCTTGGCCACCTGGAGGCCGAGCCGGTAATCCGCTTTATAATTTCAGAATTCATAAGAAAAACCGCCATCATGGGTTAGGGATGGTCAAGGATCTGTTGGAAGGCGTATACGATCGCGGCCTTTGTCCGGGACCCGTTAAGATCCGGGAATCGTTTCGACATCGGGGAACGGAATTTGTGCAAGGAGCCGTCGCGTGTAATGCTGTTTCTATTTCATGCCGGCCTCAAACGGCTTTGGGGCTGAAGCTAGCATATACTTAGAAAGGAGGAGCCCAAAACACTATCGTCCGAAGACGCAGCGTGACGACAGAGTTTAATAACTCAACAAAAAGCTCAAACTAACTAGGAGGTTCGTTCATGCCAAGTTATGTAATCATGGAGAAATGCGATGGATGCAAGGGTCAAGACAAGACCGCTTGCATGTACATCTGCCCCAACGACCTGATGGTTCTGGACAAGGAGAAAATGAAAGCCTGGAATAGGGCTCCCGAAATGTGCTGGGAGTGCTATAACTGCGTGAAAATTTGCCCGCAGCAGGCGATAGATGTCCGGGGCTACGCGGACTTCGTCCCAATGGGCGCCTCGGTTGTGCCGCTGAGAGGTTCCGAAGACATCATGTGGACCGTCAAGTTCCGCAGCGGCATGGTCAAAAGGTTTAAGTTCCCCATCCGGACCACGGCTGAAGGTTCCGCGGTTCCCGATGGCGGCTTCGGCGAAGTGACCACCGACCTTGCAAGCCAGTGCCTGTATAATGAGCCCGCAGCTTTGAGGCTCAAAGAGCTGCCCACGGTCAAGAAGTAATCCTTTAGGAGGAAATAGATATGGCGAATTTCGAGACTGTCGAAGTAACCACCGACATTCTGTTATGTGGCGGCGGTATGTCTGCATGCGGCGCTGCTGTTGAGGCTTCTTATTGGGCCAACAAAAACGGTCTGAAGGTGACCCTGGTTGACAAGGCCGCCATGGATCGTTCAGGCGCCGTTGCTATGGGCCTTTCGGCCATCAACCAGTACGTAGATATCAACAGCGGAAACAACACCTGCGAAGACTACGTCAAGTACGTCCGCACCGACCTCATGGGCATCGCCCGTGAAGACCTGGTGTATGACATCGCTCGTCACGTGGATTCTTCCGTTCACCTGTTCGAAAAGTGGGGCCTCCCCATCTGGAAGGACGAGGCCGGAAATTACGTCCATGAGGGCCGCTGGCAGCTCATGATCAACGGCGAATCCTACAAGGTCATCGTGGCCGAAGCCGCGAAGAACGCTCTTACCAAACAGGGTGGAGAGTATTTCGAGCGTGTTTTCATCACCACCCCCATTATGGATGGTGATCGGATTGCCGGCGCGGTTGGATTCAGCACCCGCGAAGATAAATTCTATGTGTTCAAAGCCAAAGCCGTATTGGCGTCAATGGGCGGCGCGGTTCACGTGTTCAAGCCCAGAAGCACCGGTGAAGGTCTAGGCCGTGCATGGTATCCGCCCTGGAACTCCGGCTCCAGCCTTTACTTCACGCTGATTGCAGGCGCGGAGCAGACCTGCCAGGAAGTGCGTTTCATCCCGGTTCGTTTTAAGGACGGATACGGCCCGGTCGGCGCATGGTTCCTCCTGTTCAAGTCCCGTGCGACTAACGCATTCGGCGGCGAGTACATGGTGGAGCGCGCGGACGAGTTGAAGAACTGGGCGCCTTACGGCCTGGCGAAGCCGATCCCTGCCAACCTGCGTAACTACCTCGGCATGCTCGACGAGTTCGAAGGCAAAGGCCCGATCTACATGAGAACGGAAGAGGCCATCCAAAAAATCGCCGAGAAGTACAAGGACGACCCGAAAGAGTTCAAGAAGAAGATGAAGGAACTCGAGACCGAAGCTTGGGAAGACTTCCTCGATATGACCATCTCCCAGGCCATTCTCTGGGCCGGCACCAATGTCCAGCCCGAAGAGAAGTCTTCTGAAATCGCGGCTGCCGAGCCTTACTTCATCGGCTCGCACTCCGGCGCGTCCGGCGCCTGGGTCAGCGGCCCGAAAGACCTTGCTCCGCCCGAGTACTTCTGGGGCTACGAGTACATGTCCACTGTTAAGGGCTTGTTCTGCGCAGGTGACGCGTCCGGCGCTTCCAGCCACAAGTTCTCCTCGGGTTCCCACGCCGAGGGTCGTGCTGCCGGCAAGTCGATGGTCCGTTTCGTGCTCGATAACAACACCCAGCCCAATGTGGATGCAGCCAAGGTTGAAGAACTCAAGAAGAAGATTTTGCTACCGCTCGATATCTTCACCGAGTTTGCCGCCAAGTCCAGCGATCCTGACATCAACCCCGAGTTCATGAAGCCGAAGATGTTCATGTTCCGCCTGCAGAAGATCATGGACGAGTACGCGGCGGGTGTGACCGCAGGGTTCAAGACCAACAAGGCGAAGCTGGAAAGGTGTCTGGAACTGTTGGTTTGGCTGAAGGAAGACTCGGAGAAGCTGGCTGCCGAGAACCTGCACGAACTCATGAGATGCCATGAGAACATCCAGAGAATGTACCAGGCGGAAGTTCACGCCCGGACCATACTCTTCCGTGAAGAGACCCGTTGGCCCGGCTACTATTTCCGCAATGACTTCCCGAAGCTGGACGACGCCAACTGGAAGGTCTTCGCGAACTGCACCTACAAGAACGGTGAATGGCAGTTCATGAAGAGGCCTGTCCTTTCCATAATCGACTAATCAATTATCCGACAACTGAACTCCGGGCGCTCTGGTAGGGGCCCGGAGTTTTCTTCAAAGGATGAGGAAACGGGTTGAGGGGACAGTTTGTCCCCTCATATCCCTTTTAGGGAGGAAGCATGGCTGGAGAAAAGACCGTATTGGTCGTCGGAGGCGGCATTAGCGGAATCACGGCTGCGGTGGAGGCAGCGGAAGCCGGCTGCAAGGTAGTTCTGGTGGAGAGGCTGCCGTATCTTGGCGGTCGAGTAGCCCAATTGAATAAATACTTCCCGAAGCTGTGTCCTCCCACTTGCGGCCTGGAAATAAACTTCAAACGCATTCGAAAGAACCCCGACATTAGAGTCTATACCCTTGCGAACGTCGAGCAGATCAGCGGCGGTCCGGGGTCCTATACAGCGACCATCAAGGTCTCCCCGCGTTACGTGGAAGACCACACCGCTACAAGCAAATGCGTCGATGACTGCCCTGTAGAAATTACCAATCAATTCAATTACGGCATGGACAAGGTTAAGGCAGTTTGCCTGCCGTACGAAATGGCCTACCCCATGAGCCTGGTGGCTGACGGCGAGGCCCTGAAGAAAGCTGCGGGAACCGCGGAATACAAGGCATTCGTCGAATCGTGCAACGCCAAAGGAATTCGCATCGATCTGGATGCCAAGCCCGAAACCTTCGAGGTGCAAGTCAACTCGGTAGTCTGGGCTACCGGCTGGCAGCCATACGACGCCACGAAGCTGGACAAGCTGGGTTTCGGCAAATGCTCCAATGTCATCACCAACGTGATGATGGAAAGGCTGGCTTCTGTAAACGGACCGACAAAAGGGGCCATAGTCCGTCCCTCAGACGGTAAGAAAGTGAACAATGTCGCGTTCGTTCAATGCGCGGGTTCACGCGACAGAAATCACTTGCCCTACTGCTCTTCAATATGCTGCCTGGCCTCTCTGAAGCAGGCCACCTATTTGAGAGACTATAATCCCGATGCGCAGGCCCACATATTCTATATCGATCTGCGGGCGTACGGGCGCTTCGAGTTTTTCTACGACAGAGTAAGAAAAGACGAGAAGATCCTCCTGACCAAAGGAAAGATAGTCAATATAACCGAGGATCCCTCAACTAAAGACGTAATATTGGAAGGGGAAGACATCCTCTCCGGAAACAGAATTCGCCGTACATTCGATATGGCGGTCCTCGCCACTGGCATGCAGCCGAACACAATGGTGGAGAAGGTCCCGGCTCCGGGAGCGGTCTATGACGAGTTCGGTTTCCTGATCTCGGACGAAGGTATTCACGCAACCGGTGTGGCCAGGCGACCTATGGATGTGGGCACCTGTATGCAGGATGCAACCGGAGTTGCTTTGAAAGCCCTTCAGGATACGGTGCGGAGGTAAGTTCATGGATCACAAGATCGGAGTCTATATTGATACTGGTTACGGTATAGGTGAAGCCCTCGACATCGAGGCCCTTTCCAAAGTAGCCACAAGCGAGTTCAAAGCGGCTGTTTGCAAGGCCGAACCTTATTGGAGCGATCCGGATAAGCTCGCTATCATAAGGAACGATATAACGACCGAAGGACTTACCGCAGTAATTATCGCCGGGCCGTCTGCTAGAGTCTTCCAGGAAGAGTTCACTTTTCCGGGCGTGATAACCGAGAGGATAAGCCTTCGTGAACAAGTGGTCTGGTGTCATCCTGCCAACGACGAAGATACGCAGATGCTTGCCGAAGACTACATGCGCATGGGCATCACCAAGACGAGCAAGTACGAGGATCGACCGCCTTTCATGGAGGCCGTGGACAAAGGCATCCTCGTCATCGGCGGAGGGATCACCGGACTGACCGCGGCCTTGGAGTCCGCCGCCGCGGGGTACCAGGTTTACCTCGTGGAGAAAGAACCCCAACTAGGCGGATGGGCCAACAAGTTCCACAAGGTCTTCAACGGCAAGCCCCCGTACGACGAACTGGTGGACTCTCCTGTCCAAGAGAAGATCACAGCGGTCAACGCCAGCGACAAAATCAAGGTCTTTACAGGACACAGGGTGTTTAATATCTCCGGCGCTCCCGGCATGTTCGATGTGATGATCAGACCGGACGGACCGTGGATAGACAGCTTGGTGAAAGAACAGAACGAATGGCTGGCTGCCAAGAAAGCCAAAGAGGCTGTCGGAGACAAAGAGCCTGAGAAACCACAAGCCGCCAAGGAAGAAGCGCCCGCGGCTGAAGAAGCAGCGGTGCCTGAATCCGCGGAATTCCCTCATGAGGTGGTCCGTGTCGGAGCGGTAGTTATGGCCGCAGGATGGCGCCCGGAGGATGCCGAAGGCTTTGCAAAGATGGGCTATGGCCAGTACCCGGACGTCGTAACCAGCATTCAGATGGAGGAGCTTGCCGCTAAAGGTAAGATCACGAGGCCCTCCGATGGCAAACAGGTCAACAGCGTGGCGTTCATAGATTGCCCCAATCAAGAATCCGAGCATCCGCTGCTTTACTGCTCATCCGTGGCCTCTCTGGTTGCCCTCAAGCAGGCACAGTACGTGAGGAGAGCCAATCCGGACAGCAAGGCTTACATTTTCTACGAAAACATGAGGACGCCCGGACAGTACGAAAAATTCTACCAGACAATGCAAGACGAACCAGGCGTGTTCCTTTCAAAAGGAACGCCTGTCAGCGTGTCCAACGGGTCTTCGGGACTCACGGTTGAACTCAAGAACACGCTTTTGGGAGAAGACCTGCGGGTCAATGTGGACCTCGTGGTACTGAACGCCGGCATGGTCCCCGTGACTCAGGATTCGGCCGTGGTGAACCTGAAGTACCGCCAGGGGCCGTTCCTCCCGGAGAATCCATTCGGATTCAATGACTCTCACTTCATCTGTTTTCCCTATGAGACTCAGAGAACCGGAATCTACACCGCAGGGTGTGTCAAGCATCCCATGGACTTGCAGAGTTGCGAAATGGACGCGACAGGAGCGGCTCTCAAAGCCATTCAGTGCGCGGAGCTTGTGGCCCAGGGCAAGGCCGTTCACCCGCGGGCAGGGGACCAATCGTTCCCCGAGATCTTTACCACGCGGTGCACTCAGTGCAAGCGCTGCACCGAGGAATGCCCATTCGGGGCATACGACGAGAAACCGGACGGGACGCCTCTGCCGAATCCGACCAGGTGTAGACGTTGTGCCATTTGTATGGGTTCCTGCCCGGAGCGCATCATTTCCTTCAAGGACCATTCGGTGGACATGATAGGTTCCATGGTCAAGTCCATCGACGTTCCCGACGAGTATTCCGAGAAACCGCGGGTGGTAATATTCATTTGCGAGAACGATGCTTTTCCGGCCGTCGACATGGCGGGGATGAACCGGATTCAATACAGTCCCCATGTCAGGTTCATTCCGTTGAGGTGCCTGGGAAACATCAACATGGTCTGGATAGCGGACGCGCTTTCCAAAGGCATCGACGGCATCATGCTGATCGGATGCAAGTACGGCGACGATTATCAGTGCCACTTCGTGAAAGGGAGCGAGCTTGCCGAGTATCGAATGGGAAAGATTGCCGAGACTCTGCAACGTCTCGTCCTGGAACCGGAACGCATCCGTGTGCTCCAATTGGCTATAGACGAGTTCAATCAGCTGCCGGCCATGATTGATGACTTCATGGAATTGCTCTCCGGATTCGATCCCAACCCGTACAAAGGCTTTTAAGGAGGTTCACCGATGGCAAACGGTATAGTTGCCGAACCTGATCTTCAGTTCACCAAGGATCTAATAGCAGCCGGAGCCGGCGACCTGAAAAAGTGCTATCAATGCGCCACATGCTCGGTTGCTTGCCGTATAGCCCCGGACAATCGCCCTTACCCTCGAAAAGAGATGATTTGGGCCCAGTGGGGGCTAAAAGACCGGCTTCTCAACGATCCCGACGTGTGGTTGTGTCACCAGTGCAATGACTGCTCCACCCAATGTCCCCGTGGTGCATATCCCGCTGATGTTCTTAAAGCCGTGCGCAAGATGAACATACAGAACAATTCCTGGCCCTCGTTCCTGGGCAAGCTTGTGGGCGAGCCGTCGCTGTTTGTTCTTGCCGTAGGCATTCCTGTCGTGGTGGTTTTGTTCCTGGTTTATATCAGCGGGTGGACGTTTCCCGCAGGCCCTGTAAAATATTCAGCGCATCATCTTGATCCCCGCGACGGCTTCATTTGGGTGCGGGCGATTCAGGTGGTCTTTTCCCTCGCTATGCTGTTTGCCGTAGTGTCGCTGGTGTTTAGCCTCAAGAGTTATTGGAATGCTCTCGAGAAAAGCGCCTCGTCCGAGGCAGGCGGCGCTCGCAAGCCTTTTGTGCCCAGTCTCATTGACGCGTTGAAAGAGATCCTGCCGCACACAACCTTCAAAGACTGCGAAGCCAACAACATTCGATATGCATCGCATCTTCTCGTTTTCTGGGGGATGATAGGGCTGTTTATCACTACCGGCTTGGTGTTTCTCCAGGTGGACATTCTGGGAGAAATCTTCGGAATGAAGGAACTGATGAAACCGCCGTCTATGAACGGTCCCAACGCCATTCCGATCAAGATTCTCGGCAATGTGAGCGCTGTAGCGTTCGTGCTCGGACTGGGGATCATGCTGGTTAGAAGGCTGACGGCCCCTGAGCAGACGGGAAACAGTTCGTACTTCGACTGGTTTTTCCTCTTTACGATTTTCGGCACCGGAGTCACTGGCCTGCTGACCGAGCTGTTCCGGTGGGGAGGGTCAATAGGTGGGGCCTACGGCCTGTACACGGTACACCTGATGTTTGTGTTGGGCCTTCTGCTGTATCTTCCTTTCTCGAAGTTCGCCCATCTGGGTTATAGAACCGTTGCTATTGCCTGGGGCAAATCAGCAGGCAGGAACATGACAATTCCTGTGGCACCGAATTATGTTCCTCCAGCGCCGGCCGAGGCATCGGAATCCAAAAGCGAGGGCGCTGCGTAAAGGCTACAGGTAGTCCATAGGAAGCAATGAGGCCGCGAAACTGATGGTTATCGCGGCCTTTCCTTTTCCGCCGGACCTATGTGTTTCCGACAAAACGTTGTTACACTGCCCTTGCTCCAGCCCATCTTGCGAAACACTTACTGTAATAGAGCCGCGACAGCCCTCGACCTCTCAAAATAGGCATTGCCTCCGCACCATTCATTAGCACGAAATCCTTCTCTCAAATCTTTCCCAGAGTACCTCTGCGATATCATCGCCGATCTCAGCCCAGTCCTGGTTCGCGTTGCTCAAGTAGCGAGACAGGTCGTGGGTCCATTTGGATTTGTCGGATTCCATGAAATTGCGCAGGAAGTTACCGTACAACCCTTCGTACATATATGGCGTGACTCGCTCCATCTCTCTTACAACGTTTTCAGCTTTCTCAGTTCTCGCCATTAGTTCACCCTCCTTTTCTTGTCGGGAGAGCCTTTGAGAATTATCAGGCAACCTAACTTGGTCAACTATTTAGATGCTCTCATGAAGAACAAGGTTTCAAAAAAAGCAGGACCCCGGAATAAGTGGTGCCTTTGAGACCTTGTCACTTCCGCGGGGAAGGGTGAAGCATCAAATTGCCTCGAAGACGGGTCTTACGATGCTCTATGGCCTTCACTCTCGATTTGTTCGCTTAACTGAACGCTCATATGCCTCTAACTTTTAGATTTGCAAGACGTGTTCTGACATGATATGGTGGACTGTGGTTATCTGTGTGGGCTGAACATTTGGTTTTATACAATAAGGTGCAAGAAATTACAGTAGAATGCGAATCCGGGGAGCCTTGTGCAATGCAAGTGCGTGCTGCCGTTCGCTAACACTGCCGGTGAATCCGCAGAGCGGCAAATCGAGCCGGTCGGACGGCTTTGCATTACTTTGGCCACCGAGTCGGCGCTCGTGCTCCGCGGTAGGGGCTCTGAGAAAGGATTTACACTTGGTCCCACGATACACTCGTGCGGAAATGGGAAAAATCTGGGAACCCAGCAACCGTTACCGCAAGTGGCTGGATATAGAACTCGCCGTCTGTGAAGCTTGGGCCGACCGAGGGGTTATACCTCGAGAGAGCATGGAACGCATCAGGGCCAAAGCCGATTTCGATCCGAAGAGAATAGACGAAATCGAAGTAACCACTCGCCATGACGTGATTGCTTTTACCACGTCTGTGGCGGAATTCGTGGGCGAGGACTCTCGATTCATTCACAGAGGCCTCACATCCTATGACGTAGTAGATACGGCTCTGTGCCTGCTTCTCCAAGAGGCCGGCCGGCTGATCCGTGAAGGCCTTGTTTCGCTCATGGATGCGCTCAAGGAGCGGGCCCTGGAGCATCGCCACACTCCGATGGTAGGCCGCTCGCACGGTATCCACGCGGAGCCGATCACCTTCGGCCTGAAATTGGCCCTGTTCTACAGTGAGATGGGTCGGCATCTGATTCGATGGGATGAAGCCCTTGAGACAATCTCTGTGGGGAAGATCTCGGGGGCCGTGGGAACCTATGCTCATCTGGACCCTCAGATGGAAGAAGCCGTATTGGCCAAACTGGGCCTTAAGCCTGCTTCCGTATCGAGCCAGATCATTCAGCGGGACCGCCATGCGCAGTACTTTACGGCCCTGGCCCTGATGGCCTCGAGCCTGGAAAAGATCGCTGTGGAAATACGGCATCTCCAACGAACAGAGGTCGCGGAGGTGGAAGAGTTCTTCCACAAAGGGCAAAAGGGGTCATCCGCCATGCCTCACAAGCGGAACCCCGTGCTCACGGAGAACCTGAGCGGGTTGGCCAGGCTCATTAGAGGCTACGCGATGACTGCCATGGAGAATGTCCCGCTATGGCACGAACGGGACATCTCGCATTCCTCCGTGGAAAGGGTCATCGCGCCGGACGCCACCATCTTGGCTGATTTCATGCTTCATCGGCTTACGTCGGTGATACGCAACATGCTGATATACAAGGAAAAGATGATGGAAAACCTCCATTCAAGCCGAGGACTAATCTTTTCCGAGTCTATCCTGATCGGGTTGGTGGACAGAGGCCTTACGCGAGAAGAGGCTTACGCCCTGGTGCAGCGCAATGCAATGAAAGCGTGGGAAGAGAACCGGGATTTCAAGGGGCTCCTCCTGGAGGATGCGGAGATTCTGAAGCATCTGCCAATCAAGGAGATAGAAGCGGCTTTTGACATTGACCATGCGTTGAGGTGGGTGGACTCCATTTTTAATAGGGTTTTTAACTAAATCTTTCAAGATGTTGAATTCAAAAGTTAATGTAAAATCTCTTGACTTTTGGGTCAAGTACTTGTAAAGAAAAGCGTATGTTGTTGCTCAATTCCCAAAAATCGCTCCCTCAGGCTGGGCTGCTGGCAAAAATACTCCTGCCACTGACTGTATGCCTGACACTTTTCGGCTCTCCCGCAGCCGAATGCGGAGAACCTCTTTATCCTGTCGCTCTGATGAACTGGATGGTGGAAGGGTCTTTTCATGCTCTGATAGTCGACAAATCCCAGCAGAAGCTGACCGTCTGGAAGGTTAAAGACGGTGAGCCCACCATGGTCGAATCCTACAAATGTTCAACAGGCGAAAACGATGGCGACAAATGGGTAAGGGGGGATATGAGAACCCCGGAGGGGGTCTATTTCTTTTGCTCTGTCATTGACGGGCGCACGCTGCCTACCAAGTACGGTCTATGGGCTTTCACCACTGATTATCCGAATTTCGTTGACCGTCGTCGAGGCAAGAACGGTGATGGAATTTGGCTGCACGGCCGCGATAAGCCCCTGGGCCCCAAGCCCGATTCCAATGGTTGCATAGCGGTCGAGAATCAGGACCTGGTCAAGATCTCGCGGTTCGTAAGGCTACAGAGCACCCCGTTGATTGTCGTGGAAAAAATGCTGATGGCGCCCAGATCCCGCATCGTCGAACAGGAGCGGGAAGTGAGGGATTTCGTCGAACGGTGGCGACAAAGCTGGGAGACGCGAGATCTCGACGGGTACATGTCACGCTATTCCACTAATTTCCAAAGCTGTTGGTTGGACTACAACGGATGGAAGGAAAAGAAACGCAAGCTGAACAAGCGTTACTCGAAGATTCGTGTTCGGCTCGGCGCGGTGTATCTTTACAGGCAAAACGGGCTGATAACCGCGATCTTTACTCAGAATTACAGTTCCGACGGCTTCACGAGTTCGGGCATAAAAGTGCTGTACTTGACCCACAAAGGGAAATACGAGATCTACGTGGAGGATTACCATCAGCCGGTGGATGATCCTTTCCCGGCAGGGCCTCTTATCGCCAGAGCCGGCGGACAGCCGGGCTTGGGAACGGATGAGGGACAAGATTTCCGCATCCGCTTGGTTTCCACCGATGAGCCGGAGAACGGGAGTTACGAGGAGAACGAGACGCCGAGGCCGTCTGCTCCGTCAAAAGGGGTAGTATTGCACAGGTTGGCAGGGGCGACCACAAATGGTGAGTCAGTTCCGCCTCTGGAAGTAAACGAGAAATCCGCGGATGGCTCATTTCCCGAAAGGCTAATAGTCGCCAGCATGGTGCCCGCGTACAGCCCTGTTCCCGAGGCGGTACCTGAGCGCCGCAGGCATGTCCGGCAGGTGGTTGTGGCAGCGGAGCCGGTGAAACCAAAGCCGGAGGCCTCTGGCCCGTTAACGGTTAAGCCCGGCCAGATGTTGGACGGCAAACCAGCGACCGCAGAGCCCACCCCGCTGGTGGCGTCAGCCCCGAAGGAGAGTGGAGAAGCTGCGTCGCGGCCCTTTGGGATGGAAGCCTCGGCTGGGGATCCACAAACTCTCAAGGTATCGGAAAAAGAAGCGGTTTTCGGCTTTCTCAACAAGTGGAAGCTGGCCTGGGAGCAAAAGGATCTTGACAGGTACGTAAAAATGTATCATGCGGATTTCGGGCAGGATAAGGCAACCTATAAAACTTTCCTGCAAACGAAGAAGAGCTTCTTCCGAAAGTACCGCCAGATCCGAGTTGAGATGGACCGGGTGGAAATCAGGAAGGTTCAAGACCAACTAGTCATACGGTTTGTCCAGACCTTCCGGGGAGATGAATACAGTGACAAAGGTTGGAAACGCATGGTCTTGGCTGGCAGCAAAGATAAAGGGTTCCGAATCCTCTCTGAAGACTGGTCCCCCTTATAGGGAAATCCCTCCTATACCGGTACCCAAAGTCCGTTCCAAAGCCCGCTATTCCATTGTCATCATAAACGAGGCAGGCACCTCCCGTCAGATCGAACTGACCCCTCTTCGACTTAGAATAGGCGTTGTTGCCTTGGTGGGAGCGCTGGGCGTGGGAGCGGTTTTAGCCGGCCTGGGAGCCCGAGGGCTTGTCTCCGGCAATCAGGCCGAGATCAAGCAGGACAACGCTCTGGTTGAAAAAGTGAGGAGCCTCCAAGAAGAACTGAACAAAAAAGAACTCGCACTGGCGGTTCAAGAGAAGCGCCTCAAAGAAGCGCAGGAAACCCCTACGCTGGCGACCATACCTTCCAGGCTCTCGACAGAAGCTCCCTCAACCAGACGATCGGCAACCGGAAAGGATGCATTGCCGTCCGGTCAGGGGCCTCTGACGGCCCTCCAAGAGTCGGATGACACGGAAGCTCACGCGTCCACAGGGACTTCGGCCGGCGACGAGGTGTTTGAGGATTTGCAGAGCCCGGCGCCCGCGGAGCCCAAGTCCGGTCAATCCAAGGCTCTTTCATCTGCTGAGCCGACTCTCACAGCGCCTGCGGCTGACAGTGCCAAATTCCCTCCCATCAACTTCAACGCGCAGGCTGTTACAGCGACGACACTGGGTGACAGCAACGGAACGCTGAGCTTTAAGTTGGTCAAAGATCAGCCGGAGATACCGTTTTCAGGGTACCTGTTCGTCATTTTGGAAATGACCGGCCCGCGCGGGGAAAACAAGATCACGGTTTACCCTGAGCGTACTCGCATGGGAGACGGCGACTTGCCGACAAACTATAAGGACGGGGACAGCCTGAGCTTCAAATTCAATTCCAGGGTGGAACTGACTTACGGCGGAAGGCCGGGCGCACATCTGGAAAGAGTGTCGATCCTCCTCTATGGTGAAAACGGCAAGATAGTCTTTCAGAGAGGCTTTGATCGCGGGGAAGTAAAGATAACGGGCGCAAAAGGGTCTGCGATGGACGGGGCCCGAACTCGAGCGGGCGACAAGCGGCGCGCGCTGTAGAAAGATTTTCTGCGCGGAAAACACTGTGTGAACGCGACAGGGACTGATTCCGCGGGCACGAGGCGCCTAGGTCTGAAGGCCGGCTGTGCCGTTCCAGGGAGTTAACGGGTCCGGGCGGAAAACGACCACCGGCTCCGTTAATCTCTTGGAAAACAAATTGTGACTGGTGTTTCTTAACAGGAACCTGACGGGAGACCTTTGTCATTAAAAGGGGCTCCCGTTGATTTCGCAGTTCTACGATGCGGTTGGTGAAATGCGCAGGAGTCGTTTTATTCCGGTTGGTACCAGAAGACCGTTGCTGGCACTGTTGTGGGTGCTGTTATGGGGTCTCGCGATTCCAGCCGATCCGGCTAACTCAGAGACAACGCACAGGATCCATTTCCAAGGCACTGAGGCCGAACTTCACGTCTATACCATAACCGGCAACTCGCCCGGTCCCACGCTCTTGCTGCTCGGCGGCATTCAGGGCGACGAACCGGGAGGATACCTCGCCGCGGACCTGTACGCGGACCTTACCCTGAAAAAGGGTAACCTGATTGTAGTTCCCAGGGCCAATTTCCTTTCCATCGTGGAAAACAACAGAGGTGTCGAAGGCGACATGAACCGGAAGTTCGCGGGACCGCTCAAGGAGGCCGACCGGGACATTCGCGTGGTCGAGATCGTAAAAGAACTGATGAAGAAGAGTGATTTCTTCCTGAATCTGCACGACGGTTCCGGCTTTTATTCGCCCAAATGGGAATCACCGCTTCGCAACCCGATGAAGTTCGGCCAATCCATCATAGCTGACGAGGAGGAATACACCAGGCCGGACGGCAAAGTGCTCCGACTGGGTCAGATAGCTCGCCACGTCATTGAAAAGGTCAATTCTCAGATGTCCGTGAGGGACCATCTGTTTAAATTCAACAATCACCGAACTTTGAAGAACGATTCGTTACATAAGGAGCAGCGCCTCTCCGCGACTTTTCACGCATTGACCAAGGTGGGGATACCCGCGTTCGCGAGCGAGACTTCAAAGACCATCTCGGACTACCGTCTCAGGGTCCGCTATCAGAGTATGGTCATCAACGCCTTCTTGGATGAGGTCGGAATCATTCCCGATAACCCTAGAATGTACCTTGAAAACCCTACCTTGAAGTACCTCATAGTGTCAGTTAACGGCCGCACTCCCATCGTGGTGAACGGCCAGGACGTGCTCAAAGTTCAGCGCGGTGACAACCTCAAGCTGGTTCACATCGAGTCCAACTATTCACGTGGGCTGACTGCTCGTGTGAAAGGAGTGGGCACAAGCTTCAATGACCTGAACGAAGAGGTCAACATCACCGACAATACCGTTATTGAAGTGCGCAAAGACCGTTTTCTGATGGGGACGCTCCCCGTAGAGATCATAGCGGCAAAAAACCACTCCGCCGCGGGGGTGCACTTTGAGCCAAAGGTTCGCCATTTTTGCGTCAGGGTCAACGACAAGACTTTTATGATCGAACCCGGGGAAGAGCTGACCGTATTCCGAGGCGACTCCATTGTCCTCCTGGACCCTGTGACAAACCTGCCGGAAGACGACTTGAAAAGCGTGCGCATAGATTTACGAGGATTCCAGGCCGATTCATCGCCTTATCCTCAGGAAGATCGCGGCCACCAGATTAACACCGCCACGGACCTTCAGCAAAAATACGCCGGCACCAGGGGCTCACGGAGCATTTTCTCTTTGCAAGCGAAACTGAATAAGAAGGTCTTTGCCGAAAGCTACATCGCAGTCGCTGAACCCCGTTTGGAATACCTTGTGCTCGGTGAGTCAGGCGGTGGGAACTTTGTGGCCTACCCCGGCGACAAGCTCGAATTGCCCGCCAATATGCTGCTCAAGATCGTGGACATGAAGACTAACATACCGGAAAGCACTCGCCTATCCCTTACCATGGCAGGCCGAACCCTGAGATGGCAGCCAGGCTCCGCGGGTATTGATGCTTCAAAACTGGAACTCAACGAAATGCCGCTGGACATCACCCGTGCAGGAAAAAGCCTGGGCCGAATCTGGCTCAAACAAGGAAAAGAATTCCGACTCTCCTCCCGAGGTCGCCGATCCCATACCCCACTCCTACCAGTGCGTTATTAGGAAAGGGCAGGGTAGGTAGGAAGGTAGAAGGTAGAAGGTAGAAGAGAGAAGAGAGAAGAGAGAAGAGAGAAGAGAGAAGAGAGAAGAG
Organism: Desulfomonile tiedjei; assembly: GCA_016212925.1. Taxonomy (NCBI): domain Bacteria; kingdom Pseudomonadati; phylum Thermodesulfobacteriota; class Desulfomonilia; order Desulfomonilales; family Desulfomonilaceae; genus Desulfomonile; species Desulfomonile tiedjei. Next base: position 421 of record JACRDF010000014.1, on the reverse strand, counting down.
AGAAGAAATTCCGGGGAGGACGTTTTTGCAAAAACGCCCTCCCCAGACCCCTCCCCAGACCCCTCCCCAAAAACTCCTGTGCTGGTCATTGCTTGCGCCTATGGCGCAAGCAATGACGCCATAGCAGTGCTCGAAAGTAATCACGGATTGACTTATACCAATGCGCTTTCGTCCAAGTGAAGATGGCGGGCATCCCGCGTCCCGCGGGACCGCCACCGCATTATGGTAGCGGCCGGCGTCCCTGCCGGCCATTCCTAATGTCACTTCGTTGAACGCGGACTGGTAGTGCGCCAGGCGCAGCTTGGCATCTCTTGCAGGGTGCGAGTCCCTGTCGGGTAAGGCCCAACCAGCCACCCGTATCGAGTGTTGCGGATACTAGGAGGATGCAATTTAGGGCAAACGAACGAAGTATCCGAAGCGT
>JACRDF010000013.1 GCA_016212925.1 Desulfomonile tiedjei | reverse complement strand
TGCAGCTTCCGCCATCGGCGGAAGCTGCACTGCCGGCCATGCTATAGAGTTTTTTGAAGGGGGTCCGGGGGAAAGCTTTTTTGCACAAAAAAGTTTCCCCCGGAAATTCCCTTCTAAAAAATTTGAGGAATGCAAAATGGAAAAGCGAATAAGGGTAGTGGTAGCGAAGCCGGGGTTGGACGGCCACGATAGAGGCGCCAAGGTGGTGGCCCGTGCGTTGCGGGACGCGGGCATGGAGGTCATTTACACGGGATTGAGGCAGACCCCCGAGGCGTTGCTCAAGACGGTGGTACAGGAAGACGCGGACGTGTTGTGCTTGAGTTCTCTTTCAGGGGCCCATGATTATCTCTTCCCGAAGATAGCTCAGACATTCAAGGACAACGGCATTATTGACGTATTGATCCTCGGCGGCGGGATAGTACCGGAAGAAGACATCCCCCACCTGAAGGAGTGTGGCATAGAGGAGATCTTCGGGCCCGGCACCAGAACCGACGACATCGTCGAATACATCCGCACCCACCTGAAGAAGTAAACGCGATTGGAGCCGCGGGATTTTTCCCGAATCCCGTCGGCTTTTTTTTGCCCACTGTGATCGGGCAAGTCGCGGCGCGAGATCTTGCCCCACTTCATTCGATATTCCACCTTAATATTCATAGTGCTTCATGATACTTATGGTACGTTTAAACCATCATACAGAATTTTAACTTGATTTTAGTGAATGAATTTGGTTAAGGAGGGCTAGAGGATAATTAGTGCTCATTCTGGGGACTTCACGAGAGGAGTTATAGCATGACCGTAAAACAGATTCGAGAGAAGGCTCGCACACTGGGTGTTAAGAATTACACGCGGTACGATAAGGAAAACCTGATTCGTGTGATTCAGGAGATCGAGGGAAACGCTCCCTGTTTCAGGGGAATTCCAAACTGCTGGGAGTTCGGCTGCCTCTGGAGAGAGGAATGCCAAATCTAGCCGAAAGGCGCTAACGCAGCTTCAGGCATTCAGCCGTCCGTGGTCGCATGGAAACGCTAATGAAGTCCTCATATCGCTGGGCAATGGACGGCTGAACGCTTGCAGCGCTCATCACCTTCCTTCCTTTCCCCCCAACTTTACTTCCGATACCTTTTCAGCACAGACATCCGAGACAAAATCCCCGATTATCATTATTCGCGATCTATTAGGTCTCTGCGGTAATCCCGCGCGGAATGCTTGGTTGCTCTCCGGGGTGAAGGATCTCCGTCGAAGTGAAGGATTGTCGCGCAGAAAAGTATTGCGTCATCCACCGTCTTTGGGGTTCAATACAACAGTGTGCGTCCAGGTATCTTGATTGTTCGTCCTCACAATTTTTGGTGAACCGAGGAAAGGGAGTTCTCATGCCGAAGATTACAATTCAAACTCTTCGAGACAAGAAGGCGCGAGGGGAGGCCATGACCTTCCTGACAGCTTATGATTATCCGTTTGCGATACTGGAACAAAAGGCAGGCATAGACGTGATCCTCGTCGGTGATTCCATGGGAATGGTTGTCTTTGGGTACGATTCGACATTGCCGGTGACCGTGGATCTGATGATGCCTCACGTAAAGGCGGTTCGACTTGGAGCGCCCGATGTCTACTTGGTAGGCGACATGCCGTACATGAGCTACCAGGTATCCAAGGAGGAAGCCATCCGAAACGGTGGGCGTTACATGGCTGAAGGGGCATGCGACGCTGTAAAGCTGGAAGGTGGAGCGGAAATGGCCGGCATCGTGGAGGCCATGGTCAAAGCGACCATCCCTGTGATGGGGCATATCGGCCTGACGCCACAGTCTGCGGCACAATTGGGTGGGTTCAAGGCTCAAGGCAGGGACTTGGCGACGGCCAAGAAGCTGATCGAGGACGCGGTCACTCTCGAGCGGGCAGGGGTCTGTTCTCTGCTTCTCGAAGCGGTGCCTGCGGAGGTTGCGGGCATAATTACGCGGCGCTCGTCTGTTCCGGTTTTCGGCATAGGTGCCGGACCTCATTGCGACGGTCAGGTGCTTGTGATCCACGACATCCTGGGAATGTTCGACCGCCATGTGGCCAAGTTTGTGAAGAAGTACAAAGACATCGGGGTGCAGATCCTGGAGGGCCTGGAAGAGTTCAAGAAAGATGTTGCCGAAGGGAAATTCCCGGCCAAAGAGCATTGCTATCCCATGCCCGAAGACGTGGCCGCCGAGTTGGAAAAGCTCTACCCCCCCAATGAAAAGCGAGGATTGATGGGGGCGGACGATGGATCATGGTGAAGCCCCAAAAAGCGGCAGTGGAATTGGAGAAAGTCTACCTGGCTTGAACCGGACTTGTAGGAACATTCAGAGGAACAAGGAGAGCTGAGTTGAGGATCGCTGTGGTTGGCGCAGGGGCCTTGGGCTCCGTTATTGGCGGTTTGCTGCACGAAGCGGGACTGGACCCCGTGTTTATAGAACGGGACAGGGATGAAGTTCGCCTGGTGAAGGAACAGGGGCTCCGGCTGGAAGGCGTGTCAGGGGATAGATACATCAGGCCGCGCATCGTGGCGGAGGCGTCGGAAGCGGGCGCCATCGACCTGGCCCTGGTGCTGGTAAAATCCTACGACACCGCGGCGTCAGTTGAAACCCTGAAGCAGATCCTGGCTCCTGACGGCCTCGTCCTTACGCTTCAGAACGGAATCGGGAACTACGAAACACTCAACCAGGCTTTCCCGGGTCAGGTGCTTCTGGGCACAACTACCATGGGCGCCATGACTTTGGGTCCGGGCCGGTTTCGGCATACCGGCCTCGGCCAAACCCATTTCGGGGAAGCCGACGGAAGAGTCCGAGAACGGACCAGCGCGGTCGGCGCTATTCTCGAGAAGATGAACGGCGGACCTGTGCATGTCGTGGACAACGCGGTGGGATGCGTCTGGTCGAAACTGATCATCAACGCTGCGATTAATGCACCCGCCACGCTGCTCAGGGTGCGAAACGGCGATCTGCCGGCAAGCCCCGCGGGCAGACAACTGATTCACAAAATCGTCGAGGAGTGTTTGACGATAGTGAGGGCCAAGAAGATAAACCTGATCTTCCAGGACCCTGAAGCCACAGTGATCGCGGTCTGCGAAGGCACCGCGGGGAATGTCAATTCGATGTTTCAGGATATTCGTGCGGGCCGGCGGACGGAAATAGACTTCATAAATGGGGCGCTTGCAAAAGAGGCGAAGACCTTAGGGATTTCAGTCCCGGTGAACCGAGCGCTGTCCCTCCTCATCAAAGCATTGGAAGCAACCTCCTCCAAGAGGGTACCCGATCAGGCCGATTGATCTATTGTTATAATCCAAAGTCCCGGATTGGAAAGCGCTGTGCGGGGAGGACCTCTTGAAAAAAGAGTCTCTCCCCGCAAGTTATTTGTGGAAACGAAGGTTTTTACGATTGGTCGGCCGTAGCCTGCCACCCATTAGAAGAATGAGCTGATAAAAGCAAACGGCATTCCCAAGATTTCCGCGGCTGTGGACAGTATGTCCGTACTGGACGATTCTTCCGGCGCGTCCATATAGCTTGGTTGAGCCGAGGCCGGGGCCAATTTTACCGTGACGCCATCCCGCACGAAGCGGTCCGCAGCCGGGGGCTGATTGATCGTGGTGCGAGGTTGCGAGGTCATGTATTGGGGAGTCATGGGATAGTATTTCGCTGCAACTCCCGGGTTCGGCATTGCCGCGCAGTCACGGTCCACGGGGCAGGCCCTGTTCACATGGGCGCCCGCGGGACGAGACCACGGGTTTTGGTTTTGAGTGATCGGCCGCACCTTCTGGATCGGTTTCTGTGAAATAGCAAACTGACCCTGATCGGGCGGCGCCACTCGCTTCACGCTGGGAGTGGATTTCTTGTCAACCTTCTTCTCGGTCGTGGCCTTCTTTTCAATAAGAGGCTTCTTGCCCGCCGGTTGCCTCTGGATTTCTACAGCGCCTTCAGGCTTGGCAGGTGGAGGAGTCAGCACAAGGTCTTTCTCCAGGTCAGCCTCAAGGTCCACGGAGTCTTCGTCTTTGGCCTCAGCCACTTTTCCGTAACTGCCTTCCGGTTTGGCGCTGAGCCTCGGCGGAGGAGCCATAGCTCCCTTACGTCTTTCCTTGAAGGCTACCGCAGGGCTTGGCTTGACTTGGGGCGCATTCTTGGTTGAAACTTGCTCCGGAAGCAGACTGTCGGCATCAAGCTCCATGTCCGAGGCTGTCCTCAGATTCGACGTGAACTCTGCCTTGACCACGCTTCCCGGCTTTATGAATTGTGGCGACGCTGGGCCAGCGACCCCCGCGTTCGCAAGCACCTCGAAGTTGCCGGCGCAAACCCACGACGCGGCCATAAAGACGATGACCGCCGTGATTGCATAGACTTTTCCCATTGGATTATCTCCTTTCGACAACTGTTCCCCCGAGGGAGGAGCATTTCGTATCTTTGGGATTTCGCCGGGTGGGTGTCATGTTTCCCTCCGTCCCGATCGTTGACGAGGGGATATCATGCAAAAATATCTTTGTCAATTAGAATGTTACAAAGCTTCTTTAAAGTAAATTATGAACGTTTGGTGCACCGGTGGAATCGGCGGCTGCTTCGGAACATGCAATCAAAGGCACGGGAATTGGGGCTCCTGGGCAGAAAGTGCGACGGCTGGCCTTTGTCCTTCCCGGGTGGCCCGGACGGTAAGTGGGACAGGCTTCAATCTGTCTATTATACCGGTTCTCGAAAGTTACTACGGATTGACTCCCGGGTGCCACGGACCTGGGCTCCGTCAGGTCCGTGCCGGCTGTTTTGGAGAACAGCAAGGTTGCCCCATGCATTGAACACGATATTGAAAAGCGGTCCGACGGTACGGCAAAGCTGGGAATCCTCCGAGTTATCGTGGCCATAGAACCGGCAGGAAGCACGGACCTGGTAGGACCCAGGTCCGTGGCACCCAATACAGAAGGCATGGCTTGACACACAGGGCTCCATAGTTGTTCCCAAAGGCTCTTCCCGAATGAGGTCGTCAGCCGTGGCTGCGGCCTCGCGAAGTAATGCGCGTTTACTTTCGAGAACTACTGCAAGATGACCGGCAATCCCGCGTTCTGCGCGGGACGGCCCCACTCGCGGGTAGCGAAGCGACAATGGGTGTATTTTCTGTGCGCCCTTCCAGCAGCGCAGTTGAGATGATCCCCCTATTCGTGAGCTAACACCTCCTGTTCCTTGGGACGGGGAGACCGTTGCTTCCGGCCCACCTGCCGCGTGAAGCTATTCCACTGAATCCGTTAGTTTTGTGATAGTCCCGGAGGCCGACCCGACTCAGGTACCGTTCCGCTTGACCACCTGAATTGCCCCGTGTAGGTGCACGGCCGCGTCTGGGAACATTAAACCGTTGACAAAGATACCGGCCGCGCTTACAATCGCACGATTTATGGAATATTATCGGGAAGATCCCGCTAGAATTTGGGCGTTGAGCGACGGCTCTTGAACGCCGCGGGTTTTTCGAGACAACATTTTCACTCTCCCCAAGATTGGCAGTATCGAAGATTCTCGGGCGGGGGAGACGATTATCAAGGAGTTTGTTATGGCGGGCGAAAAGAAGACTGCGGCCGGGACCAAGGGAAAACGTGCGGAAGTCACCGAAGCCTCGAAACAAAAGGTAGAGCCGGAAATGCCGGACCTGGAGAGCTACGAACCGGCATCCGCTAGAAACATCCCACGTCCGTTGAATGCTTTGGCGAGCCCCCCCAAGGGAAAGGTTGCCAAACTTACCATTTCGCTACTCGGTGATCTCGATTCCGCGCCTTCTCTGGATGAGATAGCCAAACTGAATAAGGAGCCGCTAAGCCAAGGTCGGACTCCGTTGATGACCGTGATTCAGGCTGTGCTGGCCAAGGCGGGCGGAACCATGAATCTGGAGGACCTCACGGCCCAGACAGTGAAGCACTGGAACAGGCCGCTGCCCACAACCCCATACACCCCCGAACAGTTCATTTATGTGATGGCCAGGAATTCAGATAATATCAGAATAAAAGAATAATCAAGGTGTTATGCCTTCGGCGGCTCCCAAAGAGAGCCGGCTGATGGCCCCCCCGATTCGGCTCGTCGGCGCGCAGTCGCGAGGTCTCGGGGCAGGGCCTCACGCTTTCAAAAATTCGAGGGTTTAGCGATTATGAGTTGATTTTATTAAACAAAAAAATATAACCCGCAATTTCCAATGCCTAAGGTCCACGGTCAAGCCCCCCTGTTTTTTCCCCTTGACACACTAGATGTTGTGGCGATAAACATTGCCCCCACAAGATGATCCGCTTTCGTGATCGGAACATTTTGCCATTCCTCTCCGAATTCCAGGGGTTTTAAAGAAAGGTTGAAGTATCGGTCGAGTGTCGAGGCCAGACATCGGCACCAAGCAGACCTAAAGGTCGGGGGCACTGAAATTTTAGGCCCAACCGGGGGTGCAAGGGCCTAACACGGCTGGACCGCCCCAAAGGGCTCATGGGAAACAAAAGTAGTATGCAAGGTAATCCTTCAAACGGCATAATCTTAATAGTGATTTAATCGAATTCTAACAGGATGTGGTGTCAATGAAATTTCCTGCTTCCTCCGAAGAGTCGGAGGCCTATTCCCATACACGGAGCTGATCCAAGGGGGATTGCTATGGCTAGCGTAACAGAAATTAGCGATTACAGAAAAGATGCGCCTCGTCACATGGAGACGACGGAAATGGCCCTGTTCGTAAGGACATCGAGCGAGGCCATGGATGACTGGGATCGAAGCAGAATCGTGGATGCGCTTCTGCGTGAGACCTTCATCGATGAAGGAACCGCCGAGGACGTCAGTCTGGAAATCGAGAACGACATTAAGAGGAGTGGAATTAAGGTCATAACCGCCCCTCTCATCAGAGAAATGGTCAACGCAAAACTTCTGGAGAGGGGGCTGGAAGAGCACAGGCGATTGCATACCCGCCTCGGGGTGCCGCTCTATGACGTGGACCAACTTATCACCCGCCCCAACAAAGAAAACGCCAACGTGCCTCACGGGCCGGAGGCCACGAACCTGACGCTCGCAGAGAACATCAAGAAAGAATACGCGCTTCTCAACGTCTTCGATCAGAACGTTGGTGACGCACACATGAGGGGCGACGTTCACCTGCATGACCTGGGTTTTATCGACCGGCCGTATTGTTCGGGGCAGTCGCTGGAGTATATCAAGAAGTTCGGGCTCAACCTTCCCAATTCCCTTGCCATGGCAAAACCTGCCAAGCATCCGGAAGTTCTTTTGGCTCACATGGTGAAGTTCGCAGCTGCCCTTCAGAGCCACTTCGCCGGCGCCATAGGATGGGACGCGGTGAATCTCTTCTTCGCTCCTTACCTTCGGGGCCTTCCTGAGAAAGATGTGCGGCAGTTGGCCCAAATGCTCATCTTTGAATTTTCTCAGCAGGCGGTTGCTCGGGGAGGCCAGGCAATTTTCACCGATATCAACCTGTACTGGGAAGTGCCCAAGCATTTTGAGAATGTTCCTGCTATCGGCCCGGGTGGGACCTTCACGGGACTGACTTACTCAGACTATCTGCCTGAGGCCCAAAAATTCGTTTGGACGCTTTTCGACATCTACCGAGAGGGCGACGGCGCGGGACGGCCGTTCTTCTTCCCCAAGCCGCTGATACACATCACGGAGAAGTTTTTCAAAACACCCGGCCACGAAGAGTTCTTGCATCACATATGTGATATAGCCTCGGAAAAGGGCAACACCTATTTTGTCTTTGATCGTGGTGAGACAGCTAAGATATCCGAGTGTTGCCGCCTGTCGTTCAAACTGGAAAAGAGCGACCTGGACGATGCCGTCCAGCCTTGGAAGATGCGATATTCTGCCATGCAGAACGTGACCATAAATCTGCCTCGTATCGCGTATGAGGCCAAGGGAGACGATTCAAGGCTCTTCGCTCTCCTGACGGAGAGGATTTCGCTGGCCGCGCAGGCTCACATTCAGAAGAAGGACTTCATTCAGCGGCTACTGGCGCTGGGTGACACAGGCCCGCTCGCACTGCTGACCATGGACCGCGATGGAGAGCCTTACCTTCGTATGCACAGAGTCACTTACCTGGTCGGCATGGTGGGCCTCAACGAAATGGTCCAATACCATACCGGCGAAGAACTCCACGCGAGCGACGACGCGGTCAAGTTCGGCTTGAGGGTGATCGCTCACATGAATCTGGTCTGTGCCCGTCTGGCCGAGAAGCACAGCATGCGCTTTGTCCTGGAACAGACGCCCGCGGAGAGCACGGCGTACCGATTTGCCAAGCTGGACATGAGGCTCTACCCCGAGGCTCAGAAAGTGGTCAAGGGCAACTTGAGCCTTGACGAAATCTACTACACCAACTCCACGCTATTTAATGTAGGGTCGGCGGTAGATCCTATCGAGCGTGTGAAACGGGAAGGGCTTTTCCACCCGTTGATCGAAGCCGGGTCACTGACTCATGTCTGGCTTGGCGAGAGCCGTCCCAGCGCGGAGTCCATGGCAAACTTCGTCATCAAGACGTTCAGGATGACTCAAAACGATCAGGTTGCGTTTTCCCCTGAGCTTACCACCTGCGTGGCTTGTGGGCGAACCACCCGTGGGCTGCACGACCTGTGCGTGTACTGTAACTCTGACCAGGTGGAGCAGATCACCAGAATTACAGGCTACTTTACTAAGGTTTCGAGCTGGAATAAGGGCAAAAGAGGTGAGCTGCGAGACAGGCATAGGAATCAGAGCCTGGATATGGATTAGAAGGATTCCTTTCGATTGGGTTTCGGTTTGTTTTCACTATCAGTAGGAGGTTAGCCATGACGTATCTGTTCACCAAAGAGGGCTGCGGCAAGTGTGATTGGGTTAAGACAAATGTGGACCTTCAGAACATGAAAGACGTGCAGGTCATGACACTGAACGGAAATGACCCCGAAGCGCTGGCCATGTTGGCCTATTATGAGTGCGTTTCGCTGTCCGAGAAAAAACTGCCCATACTGGTTTCTGAGGGAAGGGACATAATTACCGGCGCAGGCCCTATAAGAAAATATTTGGAAGAGCACTGTGGTTAACAAAGGTAGGGGCACGGCATGCCGTGCCCTTGCATGACTGATCGACATCCGATGAAACAAACGAGAAACGGCCCATCCGTGTTCGGGAGACCTAGTTGACTCAGGAGTTTGGGATCAAAGGCTTCATCACCACGTCTATGGTGGATTGGCCGGGTAAGATCTGTTCCGTAGTTTTTCTCGCTGGGTGCGGGTTCCGATGCCCGGCATGCCACAATCGAAGGCTCGTGGTGGAGCCGGAAACCATTCCGAATTACCCTATTGAGAAGGTCCTTGACTCCCTTCACTGCCGAAAGGACTGGATCGACGGGGTCACGGTTACAGGGGGGGAGCCTACCACTCGAAAAAACCTGCCCGACCTTCTTCGGCTTTTCCGGGATCTCGGAATCAAAATCAAGCTCGATACCAACGGTTCCAACCCCGCGATGCTGGTGGACCTTGTGCGTTCGAGGCTAGTTGATGCAGTCTTCATGGACGTGAAAGCTCCCCTCGACAAGAGAGCTTACGCCGGCGTTGCGGGCGTTTCCGTGGATGTCAGACTTATAAGGCGAAGCATCGAGATCCTCAAATCGTCTTCCCTTGAAGTTGCCTTCAGGACAACAGCAATCCCGGGCCTGGTTGAGGAACCGGAACTCGATGCAATAAGGCGAGCTTTAGGGGATGTTCAGCGTTTCATGGTTCAAGCGTTCCAGAACCGTGACACGCTGGACAAACAATTTGGCCGGAAAGTCCTTTTCGACCAAGGACGAATAGACGAGATGCGCAGATGCTTCGAGGTGCCTGCGAGAGTTCCGCCTATGATGGGTGGATACGCATGCGCAGGATAAAAGTCATCGATAGGACCCTCATCGGCAAGAAGTACCCCGCGTTTGCCGTGGCCTTATCAGTGGCTTTCCAGAGACAGCTCTGGGAGCTTTTCCAGTCCATCTCTTCCATTACAAGGCCTTCCGGACCATCGGCCAACTGGCCCGCCATCCTGACCCTCCATGGCACAGCGTGTTTGATGGCCGTCTGGGAAGATATGGGCGTGGACCCTTTGGATGCTCGGTTAATCAAAGAAGACTTCGCGTACTTCCGAGACCCCGAAGCCGACGAGGAACTTACCGGCCAGGTCCACGTCGAGGAAATAACCCAGAGCGTAGAATCGGATAGCGGAATCGAAGAACAAGTCGATCTGCTGATCGATTTTCGAGACCGCTCCAATAAACCGGTCGCAAACTACCGCAGCTCCTACCGCATCCCCCTCGCCACCCCGCGGTGAAGCGGGGCGAAGAGAAGAAGGAATGAATCCGGGGGAACCCTTTTTTGCAAAAAAGGGTTCCCCCGGACCCCCTCCCCAAAAACTCCTGCATCCTGTTTATTGATAAGCTTCCGCTAGCAGCGGAAGCTTATCAATAAACAGGAATATAGAAGTTTTTTGCTTGGACTGCGTTTCCTCCGGCTTGTCCAGTAGTGTTTTCTGCGCTTGCACCACCGGTCAAGCCGGCAGTGGCTCCCACCTCAAGAGGGGGGACAACATTCGGCGCCCATGCCAGGGTGCGGAAAGGTTCCCTAGACGTCTCCAATAAACTTTGGTAGCGCTTTCTGCGTGCGGCTTTCGCCATAGGCGGAAGCCGCACGCAGAACATGATACAAAAGTTTTTGGGGAGGGGTTTGGGGAGGCCCTTTTTACAAAAAGGGCCTCCCCAAATTCTTCTCTTCTCTTCTAGCCCCTCTCACAAGTTCCAGCCGCCGGTTACTTCGAGGGTAGCGCCTGTGATGAAGCTTGCATCGTCGGAGGCCAGGAAGGCGATAGCCGCGGCTATTTCCGAAGGGTCAGCCGCTCGTCCGAGGGGTGTTTCCGCGATCATTGCGTCTTTGAATTTGGCCAGCATGGAATCTCGGATGGTGGGAGTCTCGGTCAGTCCTGGCATCACAGCGTTGACTCGCACCCCTTTGGGGCCCCATTCTCGGGCCAGGGATTTGGTCAGGCCGATCAGACCGGCCTTTACGGAGCAGTAAGCCGACTCGCCCTTCGATCCCACCTTCGCGTATATGGAAGAAATGTTCACGATACGGCCGTCGCCCTTTTCGATCATTAGCGGCCCGCAAGTTTGGCAGCAGTTTACCGCGCCAAGTAGATGCACTTGCCAGACGGCCACAAAATCATCCGGAGTGATCTTGAGGAATCCGCCCGGTCGATCGAAGCCTGCGTTGTTGACCAGAATGTCCACGGAGCCGAACTCAGCCCGGAGCGTGTCTACACATTTTGCGACAGCAGCCGAGTCGGCGACATCGGCATGAAGGGCCAGGCTGCGGCCTCCCATTTCCTGAATCGCCCATGCAGTCATCGACGCGTTTGCTTCGTTCCAGTCGAGAGCGCCCACAGCCGCGCCTTCCTGTGCAAAGCGAAACGCGGTAGCCTGGCCGATCCCTTGCCCCGCTCCGGTTACCAGAGCGACCTTTGCGTCAAACCTGTTAGTGTGCATGGTGGTTGGGTCCTTGTAAGCTTTCAGTCACGAGCAGAGAAAAAATGTCATTGCGAGTTCAGCGAAGCAATCCGACTTGGTGGGACAGGCGTCTCGCCTGTCGGCTGGAATGACGGGCAAGATGCCCGTCCCACCGAAAGCGAGATTGCTTTCCCTTAGAACGCGGGATTTCACTCCTTGTAATGACAGAAGACGTGAAATCCCCAGTGTAACTCAATGATTACCAATCTTTGTCGCGCTTCACCCCTTATTGAAGTGCGCTTTCACACGCGCCTGATCGGACGGTTGCATGGAGGATGCGTACAGCTTCTTCAGATTGCCTATACGCGCTAAAGATGCTTCAACCCTGTGACGGATTATCTCTCCATCGCTGACGGCCTGGAAGATCCGTGATCGAGCCTCAAAGGCCGCTTCAGGGTTGTTGCATATGAGCAGTATGTCCACTCCCGCGCGAAGGGCTTGCAGCGCGGCTTCATTGTGGGAGTACTTGTCCGCCACCGCTGCCATGTCCAGATCGTCAGTGATAACAACACCATTGTAACCCATGCTCTCGCGCAGGAGTCCATTGACCGCCGCGTCCGACAGAGTCGCGGGAAAGAGCGGGTCCAGATAAGGGTAAAGAACGTGAGCCGTCATTATCATTTCTACGTTCAGGTCCGCAGCGGTCCGGAACGGTATGATGTCCGCGCTATTAATGGAATCCAACGGCCGGTCATCCACAGGCAGATCCAAGTGGGAATCCACCAAAGTGCCCCCATGGCCCGGGAAATGTTTGCAGCATGGTATTACGCCTTCGGAACGCATGGTCTGAATAACGACGGACCCAAGCCGCGATACAGAGCCGGCGTCGGGGCCGTACGATCTGTCACCGATCACTGAGGTCGCCAGGTTTTCGGGTTGGCTCACTATGTCGAGAACAGGGACGAAATCCAGGTTAAACCCGACGAGCCGCATCTCCCGGGCCGTGGTTGCAGCGAAGTTCCTCACTGCGGCTTCGGGATCGTCGGAGGAAGCCAGTTCCAGGGCTGAGGGAAAGGCCGTAAAAGGGTCTTTCAGCCGACACACTCGCCCGCCCTCCTGGTCTACTCCGATAAGAAGTCCACCCAGTCCTTGATTTATATGATGACGCTGAAGATCGCGGTTGAGGTTGGCAAGTTGAACAGGATCTTCGATGTTTCTCGAAAAAAGAATGATGCCGTTGGGATTGAGATCATCAATCAGCTCGCGGAGTTCAGGGGTGAAGCGAGTGCCCTGGAATCCGATCATGAAGAGACTGCCTATGTCTCGTGAGTCCACTGCTTCCTCATATTCAGCGCATTTGGCGGGTGCAATCCTCCCGGCCTATTTTGGAGCAATCTTTCTTGTAGTGGAGGCTGTGCCCCGCCAAATAATCGAGGTTTAGTCCTAGGGCGGGCTTTGCCCGCCAAGGGATCGGCATCCGCGCTAAAAGTAACTGTGAAGCCCAGGGAGGTAGTTCACGCCGAAATAAGTAAACAGAACCGCGGCGAAGCCCAGCACGGAGAGCAGAGCAGATCTGCGGCCTGACCAGCCTCGCGCCAATCTTGCATGTAGAAATGCGGAATACACCAACCATGTGACCAGCGACCAGGTTTCCTTGGGGTCCCACGACCAATAGGTGCCCCAGGCGTAGTCAGCCCACGCGGCGCCTGTGATTATGCCGACCGTCAGGAGGGGGAAACCCACGAGAACGGAACGATAGACGATTTCGTCGAGAATTTGGACGCGTGGCAGGTGATCTCCCAAGTAGTCCGACCCTCGGGCCAGAAGTAACAACAATGCGGCCACGAACGAGACGGCAAATCCCGCGTAACCCAAGAAGCACGTTATGACGTGGGCAACCAGCCAGTTGGACTGCAGCGCCGGGATCAGAGGCTTGATTGTATGGTCGAGAAGAAAGGTGGACGCCATGGTCAGAAACACTAGAGGTAGGCCCAGCAATACCACAAGGTCGGTTCCGAACCTGAGCCGCACTATGATGAGTGCCAGCGCCATGGTCCATGCAAAAAAGATCAATGATTCGTATAAGTTGGACAGAGGAGCGTGACCGATGCCCATCCAATACGATTCGGCCCATCGCAGCCCTATGGCAGTTGTGTGCAGGACCCAAACCAGTACCAGCAGCCCCAAAGCCAATTTAGGAACAGACGAATCTTTGGATGCTACGACGTAGGTTATAAGGTACACCACCACGCACGCCAGGTACCCGAAAGTCACATAAGTGTTCAGATCTGTGCTTGTCATCGGAAACGTCCAAGGAATTCGCTAGTTGCCTCAAAAGCGCGCACGGCTATTTGCCCTTCTCTTTCACGATACCATAAATCTGTTGTTCCACACTCTTGCGGAATTCCCCGCGAAGACGCCGGCTGCGTCCTGAGATCCGGATTTGCGTCGATCCGGCCTTGGTCTTCATCTCAATCGTCAGGCGCCTGTGATTCGTGAACAAGGTCAGGAAGAACCCCAGAATCAGCGAACCGCATCCTACCCAAACGACTATCGAACCGGGATCGTGTGCGACCTGAAGCCCGGTTGCATACAACGGGGTATAATCGACAAACTGCAGTTCGGAGTCACCCAGCTTTGCCGGTTCATTGCGAAACACACTGAAGGTTTTCGTCTCGTCACCCGGGCCTTCCACACTGATCTCCGCGCCTTGGCCTTTTTTTGTGGTGCCGGGATCGAGACTGACCAGCCTTACTTTGTAGGGAGTGCCGGTAACCTCGGAGGTTTCCCGCGGACGGACCCTAACATCAGCTTTTTGATCTCCGGGTCCCACTAAGGCGAAGCTGACCTCTTTGATCCCCAGAAGCCGGTAGTCGGATTGATAAAGGGACAGGCCTTCGAAAGTCATTGGGGAATTCACCACAATGGAGCCTTTGAGCACTTCCTTGTCGTCTCTTATAAGTCTGACGTCGCTGCGAAATTCCTTGGGCTGGCCGGTCGGGTAACGGGTGAGCGTAAATTGGTCCACGGCTATTTGAAATGGGAGTGCCCGCTTCTCACCGGAGGGAAACAGACGGAACTCCTTCCCTGTACCACCTTCCTCGATCTGGATGTTGCCTTTGAAACCGTAGAAAAGGCCTATGAGGCCTCCGAGCAGAATCACTACGATCCCCGCGTGAATGAAAGGGAAGCCGAGCAAGTACACTCGGTGTTTTGTCCACACAAGGTCGTGACCTTCTTGGCCGGTTACCACGACGGCTTTGGCGCCCATGACCTTCCTGAAGGCCTGCTGGAACATACCTTTCAAGTCACTGGCCGACCTGGCATCGGAAACGGTAAAACTGAAGCTATTCCCTTGAGAATCGCCTTTCCATTCATCCGGAATTGCCGACAGCCTTCGAACAAGACACGCCAGGAGATTTAGCGCAAGCAAGACGAGCAGGAGTATAAACCACCAACTCCGGTACACGGTACCGAGGTCCAAAATGATCATAATCCTGTAGACCAACGGTGCCACCGTCTGTTTTAGCTGATCCAGACCCGTGTCTTGAGGGATCACGGTGCCGATGATGGAGGCCGAGGCAAGGACAAAAAGCAGTGTTATGGTAGTTTTGACGGACGTGAAAAACGTCGTAATGTCTGAGAATATCGAGGACCGTTCAGGTGAGACGGGTTCCGTTTTTGGGGTGCCGGCCATTTATCGCTTTCTCTGAGGCTTTCTCTAATAGGTTTTTAACGACGATGCCATTTGCTTGGTGTTCAATTTCATTACCATCCAAGAGAATGGCGTCGCTCAAGAACAATCGCAAATTAAGCCGCCTCTGCCGACGCGACAGTGCGCCACTCTATAATATTTCCGAGCCCATTTCAACTGCGTCTGGTGGATATTGGTAACCATTCAGTCTTCATTGGGGGCAATGCTTTTGTGGGGCCTGGGTGTCACTTTTGGAATGCTCATCGGCAATACTTTTCCTCCGGAAACACCTCACCCCAAATCTTGGTTAACAGCCGTATAATCGGTGATGAAATTATCAAGATACCCGCTCACCGAGTCCCGAATCTTCGGTGGAAGGCTCTCAGTTTGGACATACCCGACGGATCCGACCTCCCAGGTAGCTGAGCTTGTTACGATGGATGGCTGGCGAGGCAGACTCACATCCTGTTTCAACTGCACGTCTATGGAGAAGAAATAGCTCCCCAGATGCTTAATAGTGTTTACGCTTACATAAAGCCAAGGGCGGCCGGGAGTGACCTGCCATTCGTCATGCGCCAAAACTCTTATTCCGGCCCGGACCAGCTTGAGTTCCACATCCGTCTGAAGGTCGGTGACCTTCAGGCCCGCCAGTTCCGCATCGTCTTTTATGTTCTCGATTACAACCAATACGCCGGGCAAGCCGCGAAGAGTTTCTCGGGTGTAGTCCGTAAAGTCCATTATCCGGTCCTCCTACCTATTACGACTTCTGCAGCAGGCCTCTCATCCGGTTCCAAAAAAACGAAACCCGGGGCCAGGCCCGGGCGGTTAAGAGTTGTTTCACACCTCGAAGCGTCCTAACACTGGGAAGCGTGGGTGTACTCGCCAAAGACCTCTCTCAAAACGCCGCAAATTTCGCCCAACGTAACTCGTTTCTTCACCGCATCCAGGATCGGAGGCATCAAGTTGTCAGTGCCCTCGGCACATTGCTTCAACCGGGCCAACGCGGACGCCACTGCCGAGGAATCGCGCTTGGACCGCAATTCTTTCAGCCGTTGAATCTGAGTTTCGCGCACGCTAGGGTCTACTCTCAAGAGGTTGGAGGGGAGTTTCTCCTCCGTTTGGAATCTATTCATCCCTACGATGACCCGGTCTCCTGATTCCACGGCCTTCTGGAAGCGGTATGCGGAATCCTGAATTTCACTTTCAATGAACCCGCATTCCACGGCCCTCACGGCGCCGCCCATTTCATCAATTTTTCTAATGTATTCCTTGGCTCCGTGCTCGATTTCGTTGGTCAGGGCCTCGACAAAATACGAGCCGGCGAGCGGGTCTACTGTGTCGGCGGCTCCTGTTTCGTGGGCGATAATCTGCTGAGTGCGCAAGGCTATCTGGACGGACTCCTGGCTGGGAAGCGCCAGGGCCTCGTCTCTGGAGTTGGTGTGCAGGGATTGTGTGCCCCCTAAGACCGCTGCCAAAGCCTGGAAAGCAACCCTCACCACGTTGTTGTCCGGCTGTTGAGCAGTCAGAGTGCATCCTGCTGTCTGAGTGTGGAACCTCAACATCATGGCTCGAGGATTTGTAGCTTGAAAGCGTTCTTTCATCAGCCGCGCCCACAAACGGCGGGCAGCCCTGAACTTTGCTATCTCTTCCAAAAAGTCCTGATGGGAATTGAAAAAAAAGCTCAGTCTTTCCCCGAAGCTGTTCACATCCAGGCCCGCATCTATCGCGGCCTGCACGTACGCTATACCGTTCGCCAGGGTAAAAGCCACCTCTTGAACCGCGGTGGAACCGGCTTCCCGGATATGATATCCACTGATGCTTATAGTGTTCCACAGAGGGACACGCTCGTTGCAGAAAGCGAATATGTCGGTGATTATCCGCATGGACGGCGAGGGCGGGAAGATGTACGTTCCGCGTGCCGGGTACTCCTTGAGTATGTCGTTCTGGATCGTTCCCCTGATTTTGGAGATGTCCGCGCCCTGTTCTTCGGCTACAGCCAGATACATGGCCAGAAGGACTGCTGCCGGAGCATTGATGGTCATGGACGTACTCACCGCCGCGAGGTCGATGCCGGCGAAGAGCCGCCCCAGATCTTCCACGCTGTCTATGGCGACGCCGACCTTGCCGACCTCACCCGCGGCCAGCTCGTGGTCGGAATCGTAACCTATCTGCGTTGGGAGGTCGAACGCCACAGAGAGCCCTGTCTGCCCCTGTTCGATCAGGTACTTGAAACGCTTGTTAGTCTCGTCTGCGCTTCCAAAACCGGCATACTGGCGCATTGTCCAGAAGCGGCCACGATACATGTTGGGCTGAACTCCGCGAGTGAAAGGATAGGCCCCGGGAGAACCGAGGTCCGTCTCGGGATCCAAGTCACCCGCATCCCACGGCCAGTAAACGGTCTTGACCGGCAGTTCCGACACCGTAGTAAATGCGGCCCTTCGTTCAGGCCTTTTGACCACGGTCTCTCGGAGCTTTTCCTCCCATTTCAAAGTTTTGTCCTTGAAATCGTCTGCCACGGCAACCTCCAAAAACTACTCGGGGAGCGCAAACGCGAAACCGGAAAGCGAACCTGCATTCTGTGGGGAGACCTCTTTTGCGAGGCCGGCCCTGCTACAAGGCAAGATTGTGGACTTAAGCAGTCAGCGTCCGATGTGGCCTCTCTCGCCGTCATTCCGGCGAAGCCCTAGTTTACCCCGGTGAAAACCGGGGCCGGACTCCCGCCCTTCATTATTTCCTGGACCCCGGCGCCTGCCCCGGACCCCGATCCGGGGTTCGCCGGGGTGACGATCACGCCTGTGCGTGACCAACGGGATTCTCCTCAAGTCAACAGCATTGCCGCGACCGGTACCCTATTTTCACTTATGGCTTTACTCTTTTTCTTGTTTCTTCTTAAGGTCTTGCTTTTCCCTGCGCTCTCTTTCGACTTTGCAACTGATTCCAAGCCCTTTCAGGCCGGTCTCAAAGCACCCATTGCATGATATACAGGACGCCCTTTTGGTATCCCCACTTTTCCAGCGACGGATGAGGTGCGGTTCTCGAATGAACGGCCTCGACATCGCGACGTAGTCGGCTTTGCGCTCAGAAAGGATGTCGTTGATCTTTTTGAGAGATCTTATTCCCCCGACGGTCATCACCGGAACACCGGCCACCTCTCTGATTCTCGTCGCGAAGTCACAGAAGTAGGCCTCGTCCTCTTCCTTGCGGATATTTTCGCGAGAAGGGGTCAGTCCTTTCGGAGCATATGGCGAACCTCCACTGACCTCGATAGCGTCTATTCCGTCATCTGCCAGATAACGGGCTATTTCCAAGGCCTCTTCAGGGACCAGCCCGCCCTCGATAAAGTCGTGGGCGTTGAGTTTTATCATAACGGGGAATTCGTCTCCCACGGCCCCGCGGACCGCCTCAAGCGCTTCCGCCAGAATCCGGTACCTGTTCTTGACGCTTCCGCCGTAAGCATCACCACGCTTGTTCCAGACGGCCGAAAGGAATTGGTTCATGCCGTAACCGTGAGCCCCGTGAAGTTGCACCCCGTCGAATCCCGCGGCTTTGGACCTGGCCGCGGCAGCGGCATACGCCTCCACGAGCTGTCCAATATCTTGGCGAGTGGCTTCTTTAGCAGTGTGTCCGGTCACCGGGTCCGAAATCGCCGACGGCCCCCAAGCTTCGAGTCCCGGCGGGAAAAGCTTCGGGTTGGCGCGTATTCCGGCGTGTACGATCTGAGAGACAATCTTGCCACCTTCCTCATGAACAACCGCGGCCAAACGGCTCAAACCCTCAAGGTGCTCATCTTGGGAATTGCCGATCATGTAGGCGATTGCAATTCCGTTGGGCATAACGTACTGGAAGCCGGTAATGATGAGGCCAATTCCGCCGCGACCCAGCTCTCTGTAGAACTCCAACGCTTTGTCGGTTACATGACCCTTTAGGTCACCTACGCCGCTCCAGGTAGCTGAGCGTACTGCTCGATTATCCAGTTCCAGCGATTTTATCCAGGTTTTTTCGAAAAGTTCAGGCATCAGGATGACCCCGACGAGGTGAGATGAAGAGAGTTATTTTGGAGCAACAAAACCAGCCGAGTCTCTTGAAAACACTTTGAGATCTTCCGGCTGGTTTACGCTCATGATCACGGTAAACCGAGTAGGCTCAAACCGGGGACTCCGGCAGCTCGCGCATTCGGAATAAATGACCCCTTTCCGAGCCTGTCCGGCAGACCAAAGAGTTCGCGCGAAACAAGGCCTTTGCGAGGTCTCCGACACCCCGTACAAAGGCCGTTCGTCCAATTTTCACCCGATGACAGCCAGTACGTCGCCAACCTGATAAGATTCGCCTACCTTGGCTTTCATCTCTTTCACGGTTCCGTTGGCCGTGGCAACCACGGGCAATTCCATTTTCATGGCTTCAATAATGACCATTTCGTCATCTTCAGCAACATTCTGGCCTACTTCAACCTTTACGGCGATTACTTTGCCGTTCATGGGCATAGTCACTTCCGCCATCTCCAAAACCTCCTCGAAGTTTCGCATGTTATAAATACAACAGGCGCCGGCAGGCGCTGCGTAAGAGCACCTCGTGGAGCCTGAGTTGCATTCGTATCGGGCGGTTTCCGGTCCGGCCCGCCTTAAGTGCGCATTACATGAATGTGAAGCCTCTGCCGTGACACCACACGAGAGAGTCCTACCTCGGACCGATGACAGGGCAGGGTTGCGATGCAACGGAGGGGACTACGGCCGGTTAGAGTCTGGCCTGGAGGTCCCTCGCCTGCATTGCCGCTTCCGGCATTCCGCCGCTGGAGAGTCCTTGACCCGTGATCTTGTCGAGCCGGCCGGGAATCTCCAAGGCCTTCTCAGTGAGAGTCCTCCGCGGGCTGAACCAGTTCCATCAGAATCCCATGAGTCCCTTTCGGGTGCATGAAAGCTATGGCCATGCCGTGGGCGCCGGGCCGTGGGGTCTCGTCTATCAGTTTGATTCCACGTTCTTTGAGTTCCGCAACGGCCTGGTGAATGTCCTCCACTTCGAACGCGATATGATGAATGCCCTCGCCGTTCTTATCCAGGAACTTCCTTATAGCCGAGGACCCTGATACATCCTGTAAGAGTTCGATGGAGCTGTCCCCCACAGGGAGGAACCCTATTTTCATGCCCTGATAGTCCTCGGTGTGCGTCACTTCAAGAGGGAGTCCCTGGGTGAAAAATTTTACCGCTGCATCCAGATCGTTCACCGCGACTCCCAGGTGGGCGATTCTCTTAATTTTCATCTGAGGCTGCTCCTTCGCCGAGGCAGGATCTCACGAGTCGGTGGACGTGGTGGACGAGCCGGAGTCGGTTGTCTTGCTCTCTGCACAAGTCGTCGTGTCGGTTTTACTCTTGGCGGGCTTTTTGCCCGAAGCAGTATCTTTTCGGCCGTAATCGGTTACGTACCAGCCGGTGCCTTTGAGATGGAACGAGGACTGGGAGATCAGACGATGCGTCTGGCCGCCGCATTTATGGCATTTCTCAACCGGAGCGTCGGAAAACTTTTGCCATTCCTCGAATTCTCGACCGCATTTCTGGCACTGGTACTCGTAAATCGGCATTTGTAAAAACCTCCAGCCTGTCTGGTTGAACCTAAGCGTTGTGTAACAACTCAGCCTGCTTTTCGTACAGGCTGAGCACATGATCTGTGTTAGCCACGCCTGCAAGGATTTCTTTGGTCACGCTGTGCACGAATTTCTCCTCTTTGTCACGAGAATCCGCGCCTGCAAAAAAATCCACGTTGTATTTTGTGAATCGAACGATGTGAGTCAATTCGTGAGTCAGGATAAATAGCCCCAATGTCCACAGATCATGGCTGCCGGAGCGCAATAGGGCCAGCAGGATATTGGGGTCCTGCAACACAATGCCGTGCCGGTATCGCTGCTGATCGCCACCGACCTCAGTTCTGGGCCGGTATCGGATGACATGTGCGAAAACGTCCGGCTCGTAGAATCGTGCGCCGCCTTCCTTACAGGTGAAAATGCCGTATGGACTTCGCTCCCACTCACGCTGGGAAACACCAAAGTATTGTTGCGTCAGTTTCTCGGCCAAAGTAGCCGCTTTACTGATAGTGGAGCGATCGGAACTTGTAAAAGTTCCAGCGAATACCATGGAACACCGTCTACTTGTTCTTGTGGCGCTGCTTCGCGCGAAGTTTCTTGTGCTTATGCTTTCGCATTTTTTTCCGTCGTTTCTTTATTATGCTCCCCATTAACACCTCTCAGGCCTTTGTGAAGTATTCACCTGTATCATGTCCAGCCTGCTGTGTCAATTCTTTCAAAGTAACCCAAAAGCACACGGCTTGCCCGTGCCGCGCTCCATTCAGCTCGACGGGCAAATCGGAAATGAAACGTTAGTGCATTCGTTTCTTTAAGAAAGAATCACGCCAAACGAGCAATTATAATGTCGTGTGCCGTTGTTCCAGTATAACTCTCGGGAATAGTCCCGCAAAAGCCTTTAAAATATTGTTAACTACGGAGCGCCTCTTGTCAAGTGGCCCATGCCTGAAATCCGGTCCTGGAACCGGCAAACCCGGCATCGAATTCCAATCCGAGTTCCCCGCGGCAATGTGTAAACGGCTAACTGAGACCCGCTGAATGCCTCCGAGCACAGGTCAAGCTTGCCGTCGGCAGTGGGGGAATTGTGCCGCCGGATACGGCGAAGCCGCTTGTTCGCAGGGGCATTGGCATAAGCCGGAACGGCTTGACAGTCCCAGGGCGCTGTCCATGAGACGGACCGGCAATTTTCTTGACATTGATAGTAAAGTTAAATATAAAATAACTCAGATATTCTTCACACCCGAAACGTCTTTTTATAGAATCGCCGTTTACGAGGAAACGAGATGCGTATTACTACCACAAGCAGATATGGAGTCAGGGCGCTTTTCGATGTCGCCTACCACGGGGGAGGGCAACCAACCCAGATCAAAGACATTTCCAGACGACAAAAAATCTCCCAAAGATACTTAGAGCAGATATTCAACAAGCTCCTCAAGGCGGGCCTCCTCAAGAGCAGGAGAGGACCGCGTGGTGGATACATGTTGTCCAGGGACCCGGCCGAAATAAGCATCGGAGATATTATCGGAGCGGCTCAGGGGCCTATTATTCCTGTCAAGTGCCTGTCGGAAAACAATTGTCGTGGCAAAACCTGCGAGATTTTACCCGGGTGCATCACAAGGCACGTCTGGAAAGAGACGCAAAGACTTCTCGTGGATTACTACAAATCCGTCTCGATTGCCGACCTTTGCGCTCTGGCCCGCAAAAAGGGTGTTTCAAGGGACCTGGACCACAAGTACATGTATTTCATCTGATGGCATATCGGAAACCTTTTATGAGCCGCAAGGAAGGGTTACTTTCGTGCATAGGGGGAACTCCGCTCGTTCGACTGAGATTACCGGCAACGGACGGAGGCGCACAGGTTTGGTGCAAACTGGAGTTCATGAATCCAGGCGGTTCTTGCAAGGACCGAATGTGCTTGGCCATCGTGGAGGACATGGAGGCCAAGAGAATCATCAAGCCCGGAGACTGTCTGGTGGAGGCCTCGGCAGGGAACACCGCCATCAGCCTGGCCATGATCGCTGCAGCAAAAGGCTATTCCTTGGTATTGGTCATGCCGGAGACCGTTCCGGTTGAGCGCAGAAATCTTCTTGCCGCTTATGGGGCCCGGATAGTCCTTACTACTCCTTCGAACGGTATGAAAGGATCCATTTCTCGCGCTACGGAGATCCTTGATTCGAAGAGGCGCACCGTCATGATCAACCAGTTTGAGAATCCGCTCAATCCCGAGGCTCACCGACGCACCACCGCTGTGGAGATCTTGAATGACCTCGGGAGAGTCCCGGACGTGTTCGTCGCCGGTGTTGGAACGGGAGGGACATTTACCGGAGTGGGAGAGACCTTGAAAAAGGCGAACCCCGCCGTCAAATTGGTTGCAGTGGAGCCGGCGGAATCCTCCATCCTGTCGGGAGGAAACCCTGGACCCCACAGGATCTCGGGCATAGGCGCCGGGTTCATCCCCCGGAATCTGAACACGGATATTATTGACGAGGTGGCTGCCGTGAGCTACGAAGAAGCCGCCGCGACCGTCAAGATAATGGCGGAACAGGCCGGAGTCTACGCGGGACTTTCTTCAGGGGCTGCCGTCCATGAAGCTCTTCGCCGGGCTGAACGACTGAGTCCGGATAAGGTTGTCCTAACCATCTGTTGTGATACCGGAGAGAGATACGCCTGCTTCGGTCAATGACCGGCTGTTTACCATCAACAGTGCGTGGAGAGCCGGCTCGCGCGAGTCACCCCTTCCGACCGGTTCCTTTCTCACCAATACCACCGTTCCTTTGTCGATCCTTATGCACCGAGTTTTGTAGGGGCGCATGGCCGTGCGGCCCTGCCGGTGCAGCCTCTTGCGCGGTGAAACGGCAGACCGTGCCGGAAGGCCCAACTCCGGAATCCCCCTTGGATTTCGCGGCGTCTTGTGTCATACATCACAAAGGTGGCACGAGATCCAAAAGATGGGGTCCGGAAATCCTCGTATTCGTATCCTTTTGGTAAGGAATTTGGGATGAATCGTTTGAGAAAGATCTGCGTCATAACGTGCGCGATGAGTTGCCTGCTTTTGTCAGGCCCCATCATTGTGAGTCGAGGTCTCGCGGAAGATCGTGCGACTGCTGTCCGCGACGGCGCAGTAGGTTCCGTGAGCCGGTTCCTCGCTGCAAAAGTGACAAACAATGGTGAATCGCCGGCTGGCCGGCGGTCTTCAGACCCAGCGTTTTCGGCCGAACGAGAAGTAAGTCAGGCCCGAGTAATTCTTGCACAGAGGACCGAGCAACCAGATTCCAAAAAGAAACGCGGCGAACCTCAAACAACCTGGAAAAGCGGAGAATTGAAGATACTCGGTATCGGGATGGCAATCGGCGATGTTGACGGTGACGGAAAAAACGAAATAGTGGTCATCGATCCATCCAGAGTCTACTTGTATCGTCTGGAAGACGACAAGCTGAAACTGGTTACCGAGTATTCCGCAGGCAGTATGGAGCTGAAAACCGTTGATGTTGCGAAAATCCGCAAGCAAGGTCCGGCCAGGATCTACGTGAGCGCCCAAAACCGGGGATCCGTGGCGTCGTTCGTTTTGGAGTACCGAAACGGAGCTTTGGTCCCGGTTACGCAAGACTTCGGTTATTTCTTGCGAGTAATCAACTATCCCACCAAAGGACCAATCCTTCTCGGCCAACAGAAAGGGCCCAGGCGAATGTACGACGGCCCGATTTATCAGTTGACGGACAAAGGGGACGCCCTGGAGGTCCAAGGACGATTCGGGGTTCCGCTGAAGATACCGATCTTCGGTTTTGCGGTAGGCGATTTTGAGGGCAACCGAACACCCCTCATAGCTGTGTACGACAAGAGTGATCACCTTCGCATTTATGACCATTCCGGAAAGAGGCGCTATCTATCTAAGGAGTACTACGGAGGGTCGGACCTAATTCTGAGGTGGGGTGGTCCCGAGAGCAAGCGCGATGTGGATGAGGCCTTGCAGGAAGAGGACCTAGTTTTCTTGCGGCCCCGTATAATGGCGTTTGCTCCGACCGGAAGTTCAGTGTATCAAATTCTTGCAATCAACCACCACTCGAAAACCATGAGGCTTCTAGGCAGGACAAAGATGCTCGAAGAAGGGCAAGTAGTGGGGCTGGTCTGGAATGGCGACGCAGTAGAGGACAAATGGACCACCCCCAAGATTCAGGGAATGATCACGGATTTTGCCGTTGACACTCTGCCGGGTCTTCCTGGCGAGAGGCTGATAACGTTGGAACGCATGAAGACGGATTGGCTTGCGTTCTTGAGTTCCAGAAGCCAAATCCGAGCCTACGACCTGCAATCCCTTGTCCGAGAGGGAAGGAGATCCACATCATCCGGCACCGATTGACAGCGGAGGCCGCCCCCTAGTGGTCCGGCTGAAGGCCTTTCCTGATTTCCTCGCACAGGTTACGGCCTGTCTGACGAGCTTGCTCCAGGTACTCCGGGTGCTGCAGGACATCGCCTTCAAAATCCAGCCCTCTGTACAAGAGTGCCTGCCAGAGTTCCATGTCCAAAGGATCAAGAAAGTATTTCACCGTGAGGAGCGCCCCTTCGAAGAGCCTGCTTCCCTTAGTGGCGCCCACGGAAATAAACATCCCCTTGCGCTTTGGTGCGGATTTTTCCGACAATCGCTTTTCAATCCAATATTTTTTGACCCACAAAGACTGGCATCGATCCATCAAGATCTTGGTCTGTGCGCTCACGGTATAGAAGAAAATCGGTGACGCCAAAATGAGTCCGTGACAGGCCAGGAGTTGGTCGTAAACCTTCTGAAAGTCGTCTCTTATTACGCAGCGGCCGGATTCCTTGCAGCCATAGATTTCCAAGCAAGGCGAAATCTTCAGGTCGCGAAGAACCACCTCTTCTACTATTGCGCCGGCGTCTCTTGCTCCTCGGACAGCTTGTTCCAGGAGCAAGGAGGTGTTTCCCCTGCGCCGTGGACTCCCATAGATGGCCACGACCCGGATCGGTTCTTTCTCCTCATCGGCTTCTGACATGAAGAGCCACCCTTTCCGGAAAATGGAGGAATTCCTGCTTTGTCGGGGAATTAAGGAGAAGGATGTTTTACCAATTCGCCTTCATACAAGTGAGCATTGCGGGCATCCCGCGTCCCTGCCGGCCTTCATCAATGTTACATGATTGACCGCGAAATTGGCATTACCGCGGCCTCAACGTGTCGCCCAGGGAGACGAAGTCTCTTACAACCGAAAGGTACTGATCCATGAAGATTCGCAGGTCGCGGATGTACGTCTTGGGAACGAAAATCACGTCATAAGGCTTGACCAAAATCGCCTGGCCCATGTCACCCACATCAAGAATTCTTTTCAGGTCCACCCGGCGCCCAATAGGCTTGCCGTGGATGTCCTTGGAAACGAGAATTACGCTTGTCAGATCGGCAGTATCTGGCCTGGGGCCCCCGGCCATGGCCAGCGCGTGAAGAATCGTGATGGGCTGAGTAATGTCGAATGCCCCCTGAGATCCAACTTCACCCAAAACGTAAAACTTTCGGGATCTGGCTGCCGAGAGCTTCATGGATGCCACTACATGCTCAAGGGTGCCGTTCCTGTAAAGCCTGTTGACGGTTCTCTCCACATCCGGGACAGTGTGTCCTGCGCAGAGTATCCTTTCTTTCAAAAGAGGCAAATCAATGGTGCCGTCAGGCTTCACTATGAAAGAGGTTTGGCTGCCGCCCGTTAGAGTGGTCAGACCGCCAACCAGCTTGTTGATCTTTTCATAGAAATTGAGCACGTGGACCGTTACGAGCCTATAGTTTTTCAAGTCTCCGCGCGATTCGTCTTTGCTAAAGATCTTGGCCTCCACGAACCGCTGCTCTATCCTCTTGGCCAGCTCTTGCGGAGTGAGACCTGCTGCCTGGATTTCACCGATAGCCTGAAGGGTTATCATGCCGTCCGGACGAATGGTCACATCTTCATTCAACTGAGGGTCAAGGATGAACTTGATCGAGATCTTGTCCAAAGTGTCGAGCTTGTAGGTGCCGGTAGGTATGTTCCATTCAGTCAGAAACAGAAGGGTGAGTTCGTCACCGGGTCCCAGGCGGTAGTTCCGGCAAACGATATCAAACGCCTCTGCCAGGTCGTTGAGCTGAGGACTCTTCTGCGGCCCGGGCGATGGATTGAAAGGAGACGGTATCAGTCCGATACAGCCTGGGACGAGCAGGAGGGCGCAGAGGCAGGCCGTTGCGGCCAGGGTCATCCGTTTTGTAATATATTTGAACGACATCAAGTAGTTATCTCAATTATTTCCAAGATGAGATCTAAAACTTTGCATATCTTACCATAAATATAGGCTAAATGTAAATCTATTAATTTGCCGGACCGTGATCTTTCAGTTATCCGGGGCAACTGGTCTTTGTCCCGCTCAAAACGCGGGACTGGCTTAAGGAGAGTCCCATCAGTCACGCCGCAGGGTGATCGTCACCGGCGAACGCCGGGGACCATCCCGCGTTCATCGCGGGACTGGATTCCGGCTTTCGCCGGAATGACGGCAGCTTCTACCGAATCAAGGGAGGGCACCTGAATTCAACCACACTGCCCCCTATGGGGGCCGACGGCAAAGCCCTGTGCTATGCGGCTGGATGTTTACAAATAGGTATGATGCGGTGAGATTAGGCGGGTGGTCTCAACGGCACCCGAACATCAGTTCTCGCAATCCTTGTGTTCCTGACGCGCAGCATGAAAGACGGATTCCAAAATAATATCTGCGAACGTGTCGCACTCTTCCTTAGTTAACAGGTCGGCGGCTGAGGAAAGCACCAGGTGTAGTTGTCTGCAATAGATGAAGGCATACAGATTTATGTACGCATTTCCCGCAAGTTTGTATCCTGTGCCATAAACGTCGAAAACGTTTGCATCGCCGAGTTTTTTCAAGCAGGAATCCGGGCCCATTTTTTCATCCTTGAATTCCGGCCAGACAACCCCCAGGAATCCAACAGCGACGGAATATCGTTGAAATTCCATAAAGGTGCGGGCTACCGTGCGCCGAATTCCGAGAGGAAACAGCGAAAAGAACTTGGCGCCCCTTGCTATGGACTTCCGCAAGCTCAAATCGGCCTGCCTGCCGAGCTGTCTGAGGCGGGCTTGAGCCACCGAGCGCACAAATTCCGGATAATCGCTTCTCTGCTCAGGCGGAGAGTTAAAGAAGATGGCGGAACTGTAGTTTTTTTCCTCTGCTCCACCAAACCGTTCCCGCATATTGACAGTCATGACACTCGAAGCAAAGCCCGGTGCAACCTGCCGCGCCGCGTTCCATTTGTCCAAGGAAATATTGGCACATGCCACCAGATGGTCCACTACGTGAAGCCCGCTTGTTGAAAGGCCCTTGAGAATTCGGTCGGTGTCCTCCGTAGACACAAGCCTTTGCACCTGCCATTCTCTCGGATCGCCCTTCCTGCCGTTCCCCTGGGGTTTTTGGGGCTTTCTTTTGCGGTAGGCCAAGTCTCGCTTTAGCTGCGACCAAAGGCCTTTCCAGCCCGCTTTCCTGGGGCTTGATGCTTTTTTCCTCGACGTTGAAAGCACGTAACGAGGTGTGGCCCAGGAAGGGGTCTCGCCAGTGGTCATGTTATGGTACTGCCCCAAAATCTCGCTGACGACCTTGACCACCATAGCCGCATCACCGGCCACATGATGCGCTAGGAACGTCAGAACGCGATGGTTGTGACCAATATTCAGGATATGAACTTCCAGGGGAGGCACGTTCCAATGGTCCCACTGCTTGTCGAGGGCCGGGGTCAGGTGTGACACAACATCGTCGAAGGTTGTAGGCGAATCAGTTGAAACCCTAAGGGGGGTCGAGAAAATAGGGATGTCCAGGTCCTGTTTGTAATCGCGGGTAAGGTAGAACGCCCGCCCTTCGTGTATTTCACGCAGGACGCTCTTATAATTGCGACAAATCGAGGCCCCTTTATTCACGGCCAATTTGAAGGCAGCTTCATCAAACGGGCCTCCCGTTTCCACGGCCATCAGCATTATGTTCTTTGTGTTGCCATAGCTCGTCAAGGCCATAATATCTGTTATGATGTCCACTGGTTCTTTTTGCTGCATAAAACCTCGCACCCTGGTTGAATTGTCTGAATCCTATTAGTTTTACCCGGACATGGCAGCAAGTCAACGAGAAGTGTCCTCGGCCGTAAGAATTCAGTATGGGATGGATAAGTATCCTCCGTGGTGATGTCAATGATTCGTGGGTCAGGCTTTCCAGCCTGCCATCATTGGGATCTCAGAACAGGCAGGCTGGAAAGCCTGGCCCACAAAAGCAGTGTCTCACCCTAAAGAAAATATATGTCGCGCCCCAGCCTTGAAACTTTCCGCCGCGATACGCATCACATTCAATAACGCGTAGACTCCATTAAGAAAGGGATACGCAATTATTGCGGGTATACGTTTCACTTATTGGTTTTCAAGGGAATTGCATTTGTTTACCCCTTGAGGGGGGATTATCATGGGCAGGAGAAAAATTGATTTGAGGGACTTTCTCGCCGACCTCAGGTGCGGATCGAGCGCTCAGCATCTCATGGCCAAGTACAATCTCGACGCCATAATGATTGAAGGCATCTGCCGGAAACTTAACCGGCCGGACTTGACCGCCGCTCTTGAACTTTGGGAGTCCGGGAAGCTCACGGAAGCAGAGTTTAGTAGGGCTTTCTCAGAAGTGCAGGCTTGTTTCGATGGGGATGAATGATCCGATCACTCAGGATCATTGGTTTAGAGTGACCTACCAATTCTTTGTCGCTGCCTCATGCTGATTCGCTTTCGAACAAGTGGCGCCAAGGTCCCGGTGGGACAGGCATCTTGCCTGTCTCTTGCAGGCAGGCGGGCCGCACGCCCCATCATTCCTTGTCTAGTTTTGTCAACTGTTTGATGCCGCGTTGGTATCAGACTTTCTACGATCCAAACCACGACCAGGGATATTCTTCAATGTCGGGCCATCGTTTCAACGGGTTGCCAAGAATATATTCTGCTTTCTCCATCAGATCTGCATCATCTCTAACGATCCGGTCAAAGTATTCATCCTGCCAAACTGGAGTAGGTCTTTTCCGAAGTCTTCGCAGTCCCTTGGCAGTAAACGACTTCCACGAATGAAGTATCTGGTGCAGGGCATGTGTGGACAACGGAAGCACCAGCACATGCACATGATCATCCATGACGACATAGGCAAGCAGTTCGTACCGCAGGCCATCGAAATGTCTGATCGTGTCGACCACTAAAGTCTTTTCGTCGGGATGGAGAGGAGGCTGGGGCTTTGCAAGACGCCAGGTAACAAAGTAAACACAACCTTGCATTCGCCAATGCGGGAGTTTCCGCCGGCAAGTTGTGAATTCAGGTGTCTCCATATGGGAAGAGCCCCTTTTTTAAGACGTGACAGGCAAGATGCCTGTCCCACCATAATACCTCTCGAACCGGCAAGCCCTCAAAAACGCAGTCGAAGGGCTAACACCGGCGGGACAGGTCCTGGTGGGACAGGCCCTCCCGGCCGACTATTGGTCGATGGCTTGAGCCGGTATGGTGAAGTAAAAGGTGGAGCCCTTACCGTATTCGGATTCGACCCAGATCCGCCCTCCGTGACGTTGCACAATCTTCTTGGCGATAGCCAATCCGATTCCGGTTCCCTCGTATTCCGTTCGTGTGTGCAAGCGCTGGAAGATACTGAAAATGCGATCCGCATATTCCTTCTCGAATCCGATGCCGTTGTCTTCGATGGAAAACACCCATTCGCCTTCATGTTCGGCCGCGGACACATGGATTTTCGGCGGCTTATCAGCCCGGAATTTGATGGCATTGCCGAGCAGGTTCTGAAATAGTTGGGTCAATTGCATCTCGTCGGCCGTTAATCTTGGTAGCGGATCATAGGTTACGACGGCCTGACTCTCGGAGATCGCGGTACGGAGATTCGCGAGGCTTGATTCGATGACTTTTTGGCAATCTACGAGCTTGAAAGGCTTGGCAAGGGTCCCTATACGCGAGTAGGCCAGCAATGCCTCTATAAGGGCCTGCATCCTTGCAGCGGAATCCACCGCGTACCCAATGTACTTATCGGCCTCGGATCCGAGCCGATCTTTGAATTTCTTGTCCAGCAGTTGAACGCAACTGATGAGGTTGCGCAAAGGCTCCTGGAGGTCATGTGAAGCCACGTACGCGAATTGTTTCAACTCTAGATTTGACCGTGCCAACTCCTCGGCCTGAAGTGCCAGGGCTTCCTCGGTCTCTTCCCTTTTGGCTCGCGACCTCAAAGCCCCAATCCCGAAACTCAAATCCTCGGCCAATTGTTCCAGAAGATCTACTTCTTCCCCGTCAAAAGCATCCGGATTCGTCGACCAGACGGCCAGCCCTCCTATGACCTGGCCCTCCACGAACAGAGGCAACGCCATAAGCGACACATAACCTCGTTTGGATGTCTCAGGCCAGTACGCCGCGAGGGGAGGGCATTCTGACAAGTCCCTCAAAATACTGCTTTTACCGGTTCGTATCGCCTGTCCCATAGGTCCTTGGCCGCTTGGCTTGTTTTCATCCCATGTCACTCCGGCTGCCCGCAAATATCCATTCTCAAATCCTGCATGCGCGACCGGCTGCACGGTCTTGGCCCGGTCATCTACCGCAAACCCTGCCCAGGCCATGCGATAGCCGCCGGCCTGAACAATGACGCGACAGGCTGCGTCCAACAGGGATGATTCGTCTGTGGCGCGTGCGAGGGCTCGACCGAACTCGCTCAGAGTTCTCAGGGCCCTGGTGGTACGGAGCAGCGTCTCCTCCCCGCGTTTGCGATCCGTTATGTCCGACGCCGCAATTCGAACTTCGCTGGTACGGCCCTCAAGAGTCTTGACGGCCAGGGAGTCCAGGTGGGCATCGAAAACCGATCCGCTGAGGCTGACAAACCTGAGGTCGCAACTCTCGGCGTCTACGTCCTCGGCCATCCTCTTAAAACACATGAAATACGCGTTGCGGTCGTCTTCGTGGACAAAGCGCGACAACGGCTGTTTTATCAGAGAGCTTGCATCCGCCCCCAAGAGGCCGGCTCCGACGATGTTGGCCTCCATTATCAGGCCCTTAGGATCGAGAGTAAAGTATCCGACAGGCGCAGAGTCGAAGAGATCCCGGTACTTGTCCCGTGCCTCCGCAAGTTCCAACTCTGCCCGAAGAAGCTCCTCGTTTTGCATCCGGAGTTCGATCTCATGGACCTGCAACTCGTGGATCACCTCTCGCATGTGCTCTGGGGATAAGTTCGATGGATCTACGTCTAGCGCGGAAGTTTGATGTAGTTTATTCTCTGCGTATTCCCTGAGAGTCGCGGGCTTCTTCTCTGGATCGTCACGATGTTTCATTATTCACCGGTCGGCTTCTAACACTAATTCTTGTGGCATTCGCTTTAGTCCTGCCGGAATCAAACGGAAACTGGGTCGGCTCCTAATAAGTCGAGCTAAACAGGAAATTAATAATTTAAACTAGTATATACAATAAATTATAGCTCCTCGCAAGATCAATGTAAAGGCGAAAGGGCGGTTGTCCCTGCCGGCCTAGCTCGAAGCCAGGTTGGTTTGTTTGCTCAGGCTACCGGCACGGAGGCCGGTAGCTACGAATATGGAGGATTCTTCATAGTCGGGCATTGGTTTTAGCGCTTGCCATGGTGTGGATGCGCGGCTTCCCAATTCCTATCGTAGGGCCGGCGTCCCTGCCGGCCTCCTCACCACGAGACATCACACCAGGCCCACTCGTATTCCTCAAGTTCAGGCCACCTTCTTGCAGGGTTCTGCGAAATATAATTGACCTTGGCTGTAAGTTCTTCTTCGTCTCTAACAATCCTATCAAAGTACTCGTTCTGCCAAATCCTTCCGGTTCTCCCAAAATTTCTTTGCAGTCTATTGGCTGTAAAGGATTTCCAGGTGTGGACAATTTCCTCCAATGAGAATTTCTCGATGGGCGCCGCCAGAACATGCATGTGGTCATCCATCACAACGTATGCCAACAAATCGTATCGCACCCCGGCGAAGTCCTTTACCGCATCTGCTACAAGGTTTCTTTCCTCGGGTTGGAGCGGGGGCTGCGAAGCGGCCAAACGCCAAGTGATAAAATAAATGGAACCGTCCAATCGCCAGTGCGGAAGCCTTCTCTTGTATATAGTCAGGATCGGGGTCTTCATGAAATGCCGATGGTCCTTATTGATTGGTTTGTTTGTTCATAGACTACCGGCACGGAGGCCGGTAGCTACGAATATTTAAGATTGTTGGTCGAAATCAAGCGATGGTTTGAGCAATTCTCCTCGTAGGGCCGGCGTCCCTGCCGGCCATGCCCGAAGGCAGGTTGGGATGTTTTTTTCATACTACCGGCACGGAGGCCGGTAGCTACGACGGAGGCCGGTAGCTACGACGGAGGCCGGTAGCTACGAATATTTAAGATTGCCGGTCGGAATCAAGTTAGTGATTTGAGCAATGGTCCTCGTAGGGCTGGCGTCCCTGCCGGTCCATCTAGAACAGATACCCAATTTACCGTCATTCAGATGCGGCATTAGATTTCTTCTCGGAAATATCTTCCAGAGCCATCAGGATCATTTGCGGGAACTCAGGGGAGATTTCGAGACACCTGGCGTTAACCAGCATTACCCGTTTCCCTATTGTCTCAAACTCGTGCTCCACTCTGAAGTCCTCTACTACGGTCTTCTTAGGAAGGATTTTTTCCAGCAAATCTCGCAACGCCGGAATGTCCCATTGACGGTTGCCCAAATCGTAAAGCCGCTTTCCTTCCGTTTCTTTCGCTGTTACCTGAAAGCTCCGGTAAAACCAATGGTTGGCTGAAATAACCCTCAAGTCTTCATCCAGGACCAGCAGAGGCTCATGCACAGTGTTGACAATGGCTTCGGACATTTCGCGCCCGCACTGCGCGGCCTGCTCCATTTCCTTGAGCGCGGTGATATCCGTAAAAGTAACCACAATGCCGTCTATCACGTCGTCCAGGGTGCGGTAAGGCATGATTCGCATCAGATGCCATTTACCGTCCTTTGCTTTGACTTGCGCTTCTTTGGGGACAAGGGTGTTGAGGACATTTTCCGCATCCTCGACAAGATCGCCATAATTTAGATTGGAGGCAATGTGGCTGACCGGGCGGCCAACGTCTGTCGGGATCAGGTTGATAATCTTCTTTATGGTAGGGGTGAAACGTCGAATATTAAAGTTGATGTCCAAAAATATGGTGCCTATTCCCGTGCTCGCCAAGAGGTTGGCCATATCGCCGCTGGCCTCTGACAGCTCATCTATCTTCTGCTGCAATTCCGCGTTTACCGTCACCAGCTCTTCGTTTAGGGATTGCAGCTCTTCCTTGGAGGTCTCCAACTCTTCGTTGGTGCTCTGAAGCTCCTCATTGGAAGACTGAAGCTCTTCGTTCGTTGACTTGAGTTCCTCGTTTGAGGATTCCAGCTCTTCGATAGTCGTCTGAAGATATTCTCTGGTGGACCTGAGTTCGTGCTCCAGCTCCTGGATCCGTTTCCGGCCGCGACCTCGCAAGGCCGCGCCCGTTTTGCCGCCCTCTTCTTCGGTTGTTTCGGGTCTCAGATCTTCAAAGACCACCATCAATAGCCCTTTCATGGGAGGAGGCTCTTCGATACGCTTCACCACCAAATTGATCAATTGCTGTACGCCGTTTGTTTTTACCCGCAAACCTGCGCAGCGCACCTCATTTCCTTCAGACGCGGCTTTTCGCATAGCATGGGCAAGCTCCAATTTCAGGCCTTCACGGGCCATGTCGACCACGTTGCCGCGGAATTGCCCGGAGGCCGGTTCCAGATATTTTCCCGTCCTGCCGTGGACATATACGATGTCGCTCTTCTCGTCGACGATCACTCCCGCTGGGGAGTAGTTTTCCAGCATCGTCTTTTCCACCCACTCGCGATAGCTGATCTTCTCGACAACCTGAGCGGGTGCCTCCTCCCGCGACGACCGGGCAACTCCAATCACGGGGGGGACCTCAAACTCAATCATTACCCGGCGTGACGGTGAGTAACTGTGCCGGAAGATCTTTGACTTTCTATCCACGGCAGGAAATACGTTCACCAACCCGTCGACGGATTCCGAACCGCCAAGAAAAAGAAGGCCTTCTTGTATCAGGGAGTAATGAAACCGCCAGAGGACTTTTTTCTGCAGCTCCTGCTCAAAGTATATCAGGAGGTTTCTACAGCTTATAAGATCTATTTTGGAAAAGGGCGGGTCTTTGGTCACGTCTTGCACGGCAAACACGATCATGTCGCGAATATCTTTGCTCACTCGATACGAATTGTCCTCCATCACAAAAAACCGCTTCAGGCGCTCGGGCGGGACATCAATACTAATATTGCCCAGATACATGGCTCTACGAGCTGTTTCTACGGCTGTCGCACTGATGTCGGTGGCGAAAATCTGGACCGCGAAGTTCTTCTTGAGCTTGTCCATGACCTCCCGAAGGATCATGGCAATTGAATAGGCCTCCTCGCCTGTAGCGCACCCCGGAACCCAAATTCTCACCGGCTGGCCGCTCCCACGTTTCTTAAGCAAAGAAGTCAGGGGGTTCTTGAGGACTTCAAATGCGTCCGGGTCTCGGAAGAAATTTGTCACCCCGATGAGAAACTCTCTGAAGAGAGTTTCTGATTCCTGGGGGTTATTCTGTACGTAAGAGAGGTAGTCCTTCAGATTGTCAAGTTGATGGACAGCCAGCCTTCTCTGAATGCGTCGGAGCACAGCGCTGCGCTTGTAGTCCGAGAAGTCATGCCCTGTGCGAGTTCTGACGGCAATGAATATTTTTTCGAGCAAGTCCGGTGCGTGTGGAAGACGAATGACGCGCTTTCGGCGGCCCGGGCCGAACGCGTGTTCGACGTACGCGGCGAGCTGCCTGGGCATCTTGTCCGGCGGCAGTATGTAGTCTACCATGCCCGTGGATATGGCGCTTCTGGGCATCCCGTCGTACTTGGCCGATTCCGGTTCCTGAACCATGCACATACCGCCCTCGCCTTTGACGGCCCGCAACCCGAGGGTCCCTTCGGTTCCCGTTCCGGACAGCACCACGCAAATCGCCCGCTCCTTCTGATCCTCCGCGAGGGACCGGAAAAAGAAGTCTATCGGCATTCGGTGGCCAGTGGGAGCCGGGGGTTCAAAGAGATGGAGCTTCCCATTCAATGTTGCCATGTACGAGTTGGGAGGAATGACGAAGACAGTGTCAGGCGTCACCTTCATACCATCTTCGACCTCGACCACCTTCATGCGGGTATAGCGTCTTATCAGCTCCACCAGGATACTCTTCCGCGTTGGGTCCAAATGCTGAACCAGGACAAAGGCCATGCCGGTGTCCGGCGGCATGTTGTTGAACAACAGTTGGAAGGCCTCCAAGCCACCCGCGGAAGCTCCGACGCCGACGATGGGGAAGTTGGCGGCGCTTTCTGCAACCGCCGCGTTCCGCAGCTTCTTGGGCCGCTTCGCAGCCGGTCGTACCACGGGAAGATTAGCCTTCGCTGCCTTCTTCTTGGGAGAGGCGGCCGTTTTGGTTTTCTTTGCAGCGGATTGCGCTTTGGGGGGAGGGCTAGTCGCGCGCTTAGCCATGTCGGCCTCCGTGGTTTGTCCCGAGGGATCTTGGTGGCTCACGTTCCGGCTGTTCACCTGGACCGATTCTACTCCGATAGACGGGAATTGTCCTAAGAAAGAATGTGGTGGAGTGGTTCGGTTGGTAAGAATGAGCCTCCACCAGTCTGGCGTCCCGCAATTAGTTTTCAAATCCCTGATTTGGCCAGTACGCGAGTCAATGTCATTGCTAGTAGCGAAGTCCCGCGTTCCGCGGGAAAGCAATCTCCCGCCCTTGTTCTACAATTCCTTGGAATTGCTGCGCTGCGCTCGCAATTGACACAAAGCCGGTCCTCCTCCGCCTCGTCAGA
Organism: Desulfomonile tiedjei; assembly: GCA_016212925.1. Lineage (NCBI taxonomy): Bacteria > Pseudomonadati > Thermodesulfobacteriota > Desulfomonilia > Desulfomonilales > Desulfomonilaceae > Desulfomonile > Desulfomonile tiedjei. The sequence goes on along the minus strand of JACRDF010000013.1, from coordinate 33,587 downwards.
GTTCACAGAGAGGCTCGAATGGCCGGTTATAGCAGTTTTCAAAAGTAATGACGCTTTGAATTGTGGGTGCCACTGCTGGCTCGTCCAGCAGTGCGATCCCGGTGAGAAATACCTTCTGAGACTCACTATATGTAAGTTATTTGCGGGTCCGTCTCGTTCCCAGGCTCCAGCCTGCGAATGCGTGTCGTCCGGGCTCTTGCCCGGACATCCTCCGGCCCGCGTAGGATGCGGTGATCGCCCGGAACGGTCTCGCGAAACGCGGGATTCGCCTTGTCCAACTCTGTTTCCCCGAGCGGTGCGGTTCCCCCGGCTTCCGCACGGGGTCGCCACATCCAACTCCGACTTATGCCCTCGTAGGGCGGGCGCCAGGCGCCATCATTTCGGCGGGAGTTTTACGATCTCGAACCAAAAGCCCTCGATTGTCTTTATCACCTTGGTAAACTGATCGAGATCTACCGGCTTCGTAATGAAACAGTTCGCGTGCAACTGATAGCTGTCCAGAACGTCTTCCTCCGCTTTTGAAGTGGTCAGTACGATTACGGGTATGTCCTGTAGCGCGGGGTCGTTCTTGATTTCCGAGAGGACCTCACGGCCGCCTTTTCTCGGCAAGTTCAGGTCCAGGAGAATCACATCGGGCCGCGGCGCATCGGCATAGTCCCCTTTGCGGCGGAGAAACTCGATCGCTTCTTCGCCGTCTTGTACCACGCTCAAATTGTTGCAGACCTTTCCTTCTTTTAGGGCCTCGCGAGTAACTATTACGTCCATAGGATTGTCTTCGACCAATAAGATCTCCACCGGTTTGGGGTTCAAACGCATGTTGTAGGCTCGCTCCTTTCAGGATTTTGCAGAATAAGAAGTTGAACCTTTACTCTGTTACGATCTCAACCAAATCCCCCGTCAGCTTGATTCACAGCATCCTACCCAGGCTCTCCGGCTCTGGGAGCCGCCAAGTCTATGGCGGACACCAGAACCATCTTCAATGACTCTTCGTGGCCCGGGACAGCACACCACCTGAGCCACGCGTAGACTTCGCCGCCATCCAGCGCGTGGAGCATTACTTGTCGCTGCCCTGAAACCTTGCCGTCTGCTATTCCTGTGAGGAATTGCACCAAGCAGTTACGGGCCCTCTCGCCGAAAACCCGGGCGAAATCCGCGAAAAACGTTTCCTTGCTCTGGGCCCTGAATAGTTTCAAAGCAGCGGCATTTGCGTCGACGAACCGTATCTTCCGGGCGGATTGGGCTAAACCTTCCGGATGATCCTTGAAGTACGCCCGCAAATCCGCAATCCCGGAAACCTTCAATGCATCCACGTACGCCTTTAACTCTGAGGAGTCGTGACACCACAAGGCGACGGGTGAGTGCTCAAAGAAGGACCGGTACATTTCCAGGCTTTTGGGGGCGTCCGGGGATGGGCCAACGCTGTCGGCAGGTATTCCGCCCAGTTGTTCCCCTCCACTGGAGAACTCATCGCTCGGTTCCTCAGCGAAACCTCCGAGTTGGTCCTGGATCTCCGACACACTCCTGCGGAGGGCCGTCAGCTCATCGATCAGCCATCTTTTGGAATCTTCCCCGTCGGCCATGGCGAGGACCTTCCTGTTATCTTGGTATTCGATCGGTAATGGGGTAGTTTAAGTCCAAGGCAACCTTTCAGCACGGCCATCGCGGTAGCAACGGGAAATTCCGAACTACGCGCAAATGGGGTACGGCGCATCACGCGGAACGTGATGTCCTCCTGAGGCGCGGCACGCCTCACACCGTACAAGAAGACCGAAGATGGCTTCCTTTCGCTGAACGGTTACATCTCAAGGCAATGGGGTGAAACAGTTGTAAACAAATTGGGACTGGAAATCAACGTAAGAATGATTTGGATCTGCAAATGCACGCGGAATGCCACGGTCCGATAATAACAATTCCCAAACGAACGTGGCTCGGGGCAAGCTCGGTGACTTGTGTGGACAAGCGGAGCTGCTGGGCTTCGGCGATGCCCCAACTGTAGGGGCAGGCCCCCGGAAACTGTCTCAAAATTAGTGACCGGAGGATTTCTTATGTAGGGGCGCTTCGAGAAGCGCCCTGATGTCGGGCGGTTCACGAACCGCCCCTACCGGTGCCATCGCAGAATCCTCGATTCTGAGACGGTTTCCCCGTGCCTGCCCAGGGCGGGCGTGGGAGCCCGCCCCTACCGAACCTGGCGTCATCGGTCACGAATGCAATTCTGGTGTCACCATAGTCGGGAATTTGAGTAATAGGAAACGGAATCATGCACTTGGCAAATAAGAGGCTGCTAGCTGGTCATCATCCAGAGCTGCATCTCTAATTCCTGTACGGCGCGCATGGCGTGCGCCCGTATTAGGGCGACCACCGGTCGCCCCTACTATGATTTCCGCGAAAGTGGGCATTATTTGCAAAGTGAACAATTCTGATAAGAAATAGAGGGAGAAAAGCATGCGAATCGCAATGTACGGAGTTGGCGGTGTGGGGGGATACTTCGGCTGGCGACTGGCTCAGGCTGGAGAAGATGTGGTGTTTGTAGCGCGCGGAGACCAGTTGAAAGCCCTGAAAAGCACTGGGCTCAGGGTGGACACGCCCGATGGGAATTCTTCGATGCTGCCGGTCAAGGCGGAGGAAGACCCTGCCGGGATAGGGCAAGTAGATGCTGTGATCCTAGGAGTCAAGGCCTGGCAGGTCAGTGATGCCGCTCATGCGATACGTCCTATGATCGGCCCCGACACCTTTGTGGTACCGCTGCAAAACGGAGTGGACGCTCCGGCTGAGTTGGCCAAGGTGCTGGGACCGGAGCATGTTTTCGGCGGCCTGTGCTATATCGTGGCGCTTAGAGTAGGTCTCGGGCACATTCGCCACGCGGGTATGGAACCTCAAGTAATCTTCGGTGAATTGGACAACAGCTTGACCGAACGAGCGAAACGGCTCCGAACTGCATTCTCAAATGCTGGAGTAAAGGCCGAAATCCCGCCGGACATCCGTATGGCCATGTGGCAGAAGTTTCTGTTTATAGCCACATTGAGCGGCGTGGCCGCGGTGACCCGCGCCCCCGCCGGCATCGTACGAAGCGTTCCTGAAACGAGGCGCATGCTGGAACGCGTAGCAAAAGAAGTTACCGCGGTTGCCAAAGGGCTCAGCGTGGAACTGAGTCCAGACGCGGTGGCACTGACAATGACCTTGATCGACAACCTGCCTGCGGGGGGAACAGCCTCCATGCAGAGAGACATTATGGAAGGCCGACCCTCCGAGCTTGCGTCCCAAAGCGGCGCTGTAGCCCGCCTCGGCTTGGAAGCGGGAGTCCCCACGCCCATGAATTCCTTCATTTACAGTGCATTACTCCCTCTGGAGATGCGCGCCAGGGGAGAGATTGAGTTTTGATGCTGATTTCGCGGGACCGCGGCCACGGGCCGCCCTACGGGACAAGAGTGCTTGAAAGAGGCGGATTTGTAGGGCGGGCCGTGCCCGCCGCAAAGGTGTACGCCCTGTCGGGGCCAAGACGGCGGCCACGGGCCGCCCTACGGGAAAAGAGTGCTTGAAGGAGGCGGATTTGTAGGGCGGGCCGTGCCCGCCGCAAAGGTGCACGCCCTGTTTGGGCGAAGATGGCGGCCACGGGCCGCCCTACGGGAAAAGATGCTTGAAAGAGGCGGATTCGTAGGGCGGGCCGTGCCCGCCGCAAAGGTGCACGCCCTGTTTGGGCGAAGATGGCGGCCATAGGCCGCTCCACGAGTGAGAACCCAATGCCAAACTATAGACGACAATATTTTGGTACCGCCTGGTTTTTCACGGTCGTCACTTTCAGGCGAAGTCCCCTCTTTGGTAATGAGACGGCGCGTGCTTGCCTGCTCGAAGCTGTTGATTACTGCCGGGAAAGATACCCATTTGTCATCGGGGGCTGGGTGTTGTTGCCGGATCATATGCACTGCATCTGGCACCTCGAAGATCGGGATACTGATTTCTCGCGGCGGTGGAGCATTATCAAACGCAAGTTCACGAAGGCTTTTCGTGAGCGAGGTAACCAGGAACCACCCTTTTGGCAAAAGCGTTTTTGGGAGCATTGCATCCGTGATGAGCGAGATTACGAGAACCATTTGAATTACATTCACTTCAACCCGGTAAAGCACGGATATGTGCGGTGCCCTAATGAATGGCAATGGACGTCTTTTCACAGTTATGTCGAGAAAGGCGTATATCTCGCGGATTGGGGCTCGTGCGTCGAGATTCCCCTCGATATTGGCAATGAGTAGCGCCATGCCCGCCGCAAAGGTGTGAGGCCTGTTGGGGCCAAGACGGCGGCCACGGGCCGCCCTACGGGAAAAGATGCTTGAAGGAGGCGGATTTGTAGGGCGGGCCGTGCCCGCCGCAAAGGTGTGAGGCCTGTTGAGGCGCAGAGGGCGGCCACGGGCCGCCCTACGGGAAAAGATGCTTGAAAGAGGCGGATTTGTAGGGCGGGCCGTGCCCGCCGCAAAGGTGTGAGGCCTGTTTGGGAGCAGATGGCGGCCACGGGCCGCCCTACGGGAAAAGAGTGCTCGAAGGAAGCGGATTTGCAGGGAGGGCCGTGCCCGCCGCAAAGGTGTAAGCCCTGCTGAGGCGAAGATGGCGGCCACAGGCCGCCCTACGGGAAGAGAGTGCTTGAAGGAAGCGGATTTGTAGGGCGGGCCGTGCCCGCCGCAAAGGTGTACGCCCTGTTTGGGCGAAGATGGCGGCCACGGGCTACGATTGAAGGTGGTCCGCGTCTTCCCCGAAAAACGAATCATATATCTTCCGAATTGAGTCGGTGACCTCGAAGTAGTCCTGCAAAAATAGGCCTTCCCCATTCTCTCCGTACCCGAGCCGTCGGGCCAGCCCTTTGAGCTTTTCGCCTCTCAGCGGCAGACTGTTCACGCTGCGTTGTTCCATGATGCGCAGGCGATCTTCCAGGTTGCTCAGGAAGCGGTAACCTGAATCGAGTGTTCGGAAAGTCCCGCGGTCTATCAAGCCGGCGGCATAGAACTCGGCCAAGGCCTCCAGAGTGTTGTTGACGAGAATCGAGGGACTGACGCAAGCATGCTTCAATATGTTAGCTTGAACGAAAAACTCCACGTCCACCAATCCGCCGTGGCCTGTTTTCAGATCCACGCGCAGTTCATCCTCGACGGCCAGTTCGCTTTGCATCCTTTTTCGCAACCGATCGATCTCCCGAATGTCCTCGGAGGAGATCCGTGTGCGCATTATGCAATCCCGGATAATTTGTTCTACCTCTCCGGCGAGTTCAACCGGTCCGGTCACGGGACGAGCCTTTGTCAGGGCCTGCTTCTCCCACAGTTCCGATGTGGTCTTGTGATAATCCCTGAAGGAGGACAATGAGGAAACCAGAGGTCCTTTGTTTCCGGAGGGTCTCAGCCTGGTGTCTATGGCAAAGACGGTCCCTTCCGCCGTGGGCACGGTGAGGATGGAAATTATGCGGCTGGCAAGCCTGGTAAACCATTCATGAGCCGAGAAGCGCCCGATCTGCGCAGAGGGGAAGTCGTACACGAAAATGACATCCAGGTCCGAAAGGTATGTCATTTCCATTCCGCCAAGCTTGCCCATACCAATGATTACGAACGGAAGTGACTCGACCGCATCGAATCCGCCGAATTTCCGAGTCATCTCCTCGAACGCGATCCGCACTGCGGCCTCCAGGCAGGCTTCAGCAAGCTCGGTCACCAGCCATCGAGCCGCCGGAGATTCGATTTCCCCTGATAAGTGCCGAACGCCTATATTGAGCATCTGTTCGTGTTTGAACCGGCGCAGAACATCCAGCGCGGATTCAAGGTCTTCACAATATGCAAGCCGTTCGGACAGCTCCGCCTCCAGATCTGCCTTTTCCAGGGGATGCTTTTGTGCCCCGCGAGCGATGAGGGAATCAAGGGCCTGGGGATGATGGATAAGAAGCTCCGTAAAGAACTTGCTCTCTCCCAGAATGTTTATCAGAAACCCGACCGTCGGCGGGTTTTCCAGCAAGGTCGAAAAATAGGCCGCGTGTGCGGTTAGGGAATCTATGAAACTATCGAGAGCGATCAAGGCCTGTCTTGGTTCGGGCATTTTTGCAATTTCTTCGAGGAAGAGGGGGGCGAGGCGCTCAAGGAGCCTGCGTCCCTTTTCGGACGGGATCTTGCTTTCCGGAGGAACGATCAGATTCCTGAGGATGGGATAAGATCCGGCCAGTCCTTCCAGCCCGTACTCGGCCAGCATGGCCTCAGTTGCTTTCTCGTCCTCAATATTTTCCGCTATGGCCTTTGTTCTGGCCGACACCTGCTGGAATGTTTCATCGCCTGCATGATAGAACAGCGTGGAAAATAACTCCTCCACGATTTTCCGATGCCTGTCCAGGTCGGATAGAAACGTCTCCAGCGCCCCATCTTTGTAACCCATTCTCCTGGCCAACTCTTCCTGATCTTCCCGAGTTCTGGGCAGTTCATGGGTCTGGAGCTGATGGTTGATCTGGATGCAGTGTTCGGTCTTGCGAAAAAAGAGATATGCGGCCTTCAGATTCGCGACGGTTTGCTCTTCGAGAAGGTCGGTCTCCTCGAGCAGATCAAGGGCCTTGAGCGTGCTCGGTGAGCGCACGCGGCCGGTCCTTCCGGCATTAATCAACTGCAACGTCTGGACAAAGAATTCGATCTCCCTGATACCACCTTGTCCAAGCTTGATGTTGACCACGGGTTTTCTTCGGAGTTGGCTCTCTATGCCCAGCTTCATCACCCGCATATCCTCGAGGGTCGAATAATCCAGGTACTTTCGGTAAAGGAACGGCTCCAGCTCAGCAATGAACTCCTGTCCCAAGTCCACGTCCCCCGCGATCGGGACCGCCTTCATAAGAGCAGCCCTTTCCCAGGTCCTGCCCCAACCCAGATAGTAATCCAAGGCGTTGTTGACCGATGGGACAAGTTCCCCCTTTTCACCTTCAGGCCTCAACCGCAAATCCACTCGGAAAACGAATCCGTCCTCCGTGACTTCAGATAGCGATCGGCTGACAGACTGGGCCAGCGTCTCATAGTACTTTGCAACGGTTACGCTCGCCGGCCCCTGGGTCTGGCCTTCCTCAGGTCCTCGCAGGTACATGATGTCCACGTCTGACGAGAAATTCAGCTCTTTGCCGGAGACCTTTCCCAGGCCCATGACCACGAAGCCGGTGTCCTCCTCGACACCGGGTGGCAGTCCGTGCTTGGCATTCAGTCTCCGCTGATGGAAAGACACCGCGGCCTGAATGGACGCGGCCGCGAGGTCTGAAAGCTCTTCCATCACTTCCACGACGCCTGCCAGCCCGGCCAAATCCCTACAGCCTGTGCGAAGATAGTCCTCCTCCTTGTATAGCCGCAGGACCCTATCCAGACCGTCTGTCTCACTAATTCCGCCCAGGCGTTCTCGAAGTTCTCGATCCTTGTTGCCGCGGCTTTTCCGCAACTCGTATCCCCGGGAAAGGAACAGCGATTCCAGCAAGTGTGGATTGCGAAGAAGTATGGAAAAAAGAAACCTCGATCCTCCCACCACCGCCAGGAACGGCATTCTCATCTCTGAATCGCAAAGGATTGTGGTCACCAGTCCTGTCGAGGGCGCTCGAAGCAGATCATCCATGCGGCCGGCTGTGGCTTTGGCATTGGGGCTATCAAGGATCTCGGCAGTCAGTTGTGTTCTTGTTTCAGAAGCAAGCCGGGACATGAAATCCGCGAGCGCGGGAAGATTGAGCGTTATGTCGGTGAGTTGAGGTTCAGCGGCCATGCCGATCATTTTCCGACAAAAGGCGGGTCAATTCAACCTCCAGAGGGCATACTATTTCTCCGCACGACCAAACCTTGCGGGCATCGGGTCCTCTTCGGTAATTATGGGCGTGGTCAAGGATTCCAGCATTGCTGTCGTGACGCCGCATCCTTCCTGCTTCGTTCCCTCTATATCCACCCTTCGGACACCGCAGGATGGGCTCCCTTCCTTAAAGATTACAAAGTCGGGCTGGACCAGTTTGCACACTCGCAGGACTTCTTCGGCCCCGCGGAGAAAAGCATCGGTCCTGTCATTTCCCGCGGTGTCGATGATTCGCGCGGCCTCTTTTAGTACAGTCCTACCGTCTCCACCTACAAACCGGCAAGGGGACCTAGGCACACCCAGTCCGCCGAGAATCTCCGGGCAACAAGGGACCAGCACCGCGTTCCTCGCTAGCTCTTCCAGGAGAGGATGAGGCCGGGGGTTCCCATCGTATCGGACCCGCAGACCTGCGAGGCAACCGCTTATGAGAATTCTGGGGTTCATGCTCCCTTAACAGTCACCGTTTGCATCCAAACGGAGAAATCGGTGTGACGGCATATCATCGGAATGAAACGGCCTGCTCGCCCGCGGTCCGCTTCCGAACTTCGCCTATTACCCGTGCTTCGAGCCCGTTGCCTATCAGACTCGCCAGCGCGGCATCCGACCGATCGCCAGGCACCACCACCACCATTCCGATGCCCATGTTGAAGGTTCGAAACATCTCATCGTCGTTCAGATGAGCCTCAGACGCGATAATTCGGAAGATTGCCGGCACTTCCCATGAGCCTTTGTTTATACCGACCATGCAGGATTCCGGCACCACGCGGGGAATGTTCCCGATGAAGCCGCCCCCTGTGATATGCGCCATCGCAGATACATTGACCTTGCCGCATAAATCCAGGATCGGCTTAACATAGATTTTGGTCGGCGTAAGCAGTTCCTCTCCGAGAGTCTTGCCCAGATCGGCCCAGTAGGATTCCAAAGGGTACCCTCTCAACTCCAGGAGCGCTTTTCTGACAAGACTGAAGCCATTGCTGTGCAGGCCTGACGAACCCACACCCAGTACCACGTCACCAGGTGCGACCTTGGCGCCGTCAATCGCTTTCGGCTGGTCTACGATACCCACGCAGAAACCTGCCAGGTCGTATTCTCCCGCGGGGTAGAAATCAGGCATCTCCGCTGTTTCGCCGCCTATGAGCGCACAACCTGCCTGTTCGCAGCCGCGAGCGATTCCGGATATCACGGATCGGGTCGTATCAGGATCGATCGCTCCGGTGGCGAAGTAATCCAGAAAGAAAAGTGGCTCTGCGCCGGTGACCAAAATATCGTTCACATTCATGGCCACAAGATCTATGCCGACCGTATCATGAACACCAGTCATGAATGCGATCTTTAACTTTGTCCCAACTCCGTCGGTCGCGGAGACCAGCACAGGGTCATTGAAATTGCGCCATTTCGGCCGAAACATCGCGGCGAATCCGCCCATCTTACCCATTACTTCCGGTCTGAACGTTGACCTGATCCTATCGGCTAGAGAACCGATGACCTTATCAGCCAATTCCACGTCTACCCCGGCGTCCTTGTAGGTTACCTTTTCAGACATCGCTTATACAAACTCCGTGAGTCCTTATGTTCAAATCAGAAGCTATTTTCCCGGCCATCTCTCGAACCTTGGCTTTCAGTTCCTCTTCATCCACGGTGGTGGCCTTTCCTTGCCTGACCACGAATTTCCCGTTGACCATAACATCACGAACATCCGATCCGCGTGCAGAGTATATCAAGTGTGAGACCACGTCATAGGCCGGAGTCAAATGGGGCCGATCCAAATCTATTACTATAAGATCGGCAAGCTTGCCCGACTCCAGTGAACCTATCCGATCGTTCATTCCCAGGATTGCCGCTGCGTGGCTGGTCGCCATTTGAATGACCGTGCACGCGCTCAACGCTTCCGGGCTATTGTTGGCCAGTTTGGCGAGGAACGAAGCGGAACGCATCTCTTCAAACATGTCCAGGTTATTATTACTGGCCGGTCCGTCCGTCCCGAGCGCCACACGGCTGCCCCTTGCCAGCAGATCCATCACCGGAGCCGCACCGGAAGCTAGTTTCATATTGCTCTCAGGGCAATGTACCACGCCGGTCCCGGTTTTGAACAACATATCTTTTTCCTGCTCAGAAAGGTGCACGCAATGAACCGCGACAAAGTCCGTGCCGAGAATGCCGTTTCTTGCCAGAAGGTCCACCGGGGTGGTTCCGTAAACCCGTTGGATTTCCGCAACTTCCCACGAAGTTTCCGCGACGTGGGAAAACAACAGGGTATTGTGCTTGGCGGCCAGTTCCTTGGCGGCATGAAAAGTCTGCGGGCTGCAAAGATAAGGCGAGTGACAAAACAGTGCAGGTGTAATCAGAGAGTCTTGGGGACACGAGGCAAGAAAGTCCTGAGCACGGCCTTTCCACGAGCCGGGTGCTGCCGCGTCCGGAGTAGGAACGTCCAGGATCCCCTGAGCGATGACCGCGCGAAGCCCCACTTCCATAGTGGCTTCCGCTGCTTGCTCCATGAAAAAGTACCCGTCCGCGAAGGTCGTCACACCGGACAGGGCCATCTCCACAGCAGAGAGCATGGTTCCCAAACGCACGAATTCCGGAGCCACATGCTTGCCCTCAGAAGGAAAGATGTACTGGTTAAGCCATTGGTCCAGTGGCAGATCGTCTGCTACGCCACGGAGGATGCTCATAGCCGCGTGATTGTGGGCATTGATCAGCCCCGGCATTATGAGGCAGTTGGAGCAATCCACCACTTCAGCCGCAGAGGGTTCCAAGCTGTCCTCAGGCAAATTTACCTGCCCGAGGCGATTGCCCGTGACGATCGTCACACCGTGAGGCACCGGTTCCGACAGGCCGGGATGCGGCAGGATCAGACCGTTTTTCAGGAGTATTGTTTTGGCCACTGCTGGCTCCATGCCTTCAATTCCTCAGGTAGGACCGGCATCATGCCGGTCCCCGGCACCGACCGGCGAGACGCCGGCTCTACGAAAGCCGGCCTGCTCTACGCGCGGCGAACATACGCCGGATAAGGAGCGCATGACTATGCACTCTCGAACCCACACCGTTCGAGTACCCCTTCCAATATGGCAGCAATCTTGGGCGCGCAGACCTCGGCATTTGCTATAACCTGCTGAACAGAGACAGGTTCCATTTTGTCCGGTATGTTCACATTAGTAATAGCGGCCAACGCAAGGGTCCTGAATCCCACTTGATTGGCCACGATAACTTCCGGGACTGTGCTCATTCCGACTGCGTCGGCGCCCAGTATTCTTAGCATCCGCGTTTCTGCAGGGGTCTCCAGGTTCGGTCCTGCCACCGCGGCGTATACACCGTGCCTGACGGGAATTCCAAGATCTGTCGCGGCTTCACCGGCTACTCTTGTCAACTCGCGATCGTACGGGTTGCTCATGTCGGGGAATCGCTCTCCTAGCCTTTCATCAGCAACGCCCCGCAGCGGTGTGTCACCCATCAGATTGATGTGATCCGTAACCACCATGACATCCCCCGCGTGATAATGAGGGTCCAGTCCCCCGGCCGCACTGTTTATCAGCAGCAGTTGTGCACCCAATTCTCTCAAAATGCGGACGGGCAGGGTGGTCTGTTGCAGAGTGTATCCCTCGTAATAATGGAGACGGCCTTCCATTACCGCGACATTTCGCCCGCCCAACGTGCCGAATACGAGGTCTCCCTTGTGACCTTCAACCGTAGATTCCAAGAAGTGCGGGATATCAGGGTACGGAATCCTGGCCATTGCCTGCACTCGGTCGGCAACGCGTCCCAAACCTGTGCCCAAAATAATGGCTGCGTCAAGCTGCGAAGGTGCTCTTGCGCGGAGAAACCGAACAGCGTCCCGGACCGATTGATATAGCGTTTCCATATGAGCTTTTCCCGGCGGTATTGAATCCCGAGTATCGTGGATGCCGCGGGCCAAAGTCAAGCAGCGTTTCCCGGTCAATCGAGGAAGGGTAGGGTGGTTCGCTTTTTCTTGACAATGTTTGGCTTTATTAGCAAGGGTAAGGAGATTGCGGCCCTGTCTTTCCCGAGTAGAGGCAGGAGCTTGTCGGGATCATGCTTTAGGAGAAACCACCGATGATCGAAGGTATTCGCACCATTCCCAGGACCCCGTCAGCCTACTCATACCCTTTGCTGATAAAACAACTGCTGCATACGCCCATCCTTTATGCGCCCGACCAGCAGATAGTCTATCAGGACAAGGCTCGCATCACATACCGGGAATTCTATGACCGAATCCACCGCCTCGCGGCAGGGCTCTCGTCGCTCGGGATCGGTCCGGGAGACACCGTGGCTGTCCTGGATTGGGACTCCCACCGATATCTGGAGTGCTTCTTTGCCGTTCCCATGATGGGAGCCATATTGCACACGGTCAATGTTCGCCTCTCGCCCGAACAGATCCTTTACACGATGAATCACGCCGAAGACGCGGCGGTTCTGGTTCATGAGGATTTTGTGCCTATGCTGGAAGGCATTGCCGACCAACTCAAGACTGTGCGCACTTTCGTCCTGCTCAAGGACGGGAAAGAAAGACCGGCCACTTCTCTGCGTATTTCCGCGGAATACGAAGAGATGCTCCAAAGTTCCCGCAATACTTTCGACTTCCCCGATTTTGACGAGAACGCCCAGGCTACGACTTTCTATACCACGGGGACTACCGGCGATCCTAAGGGCGTCTATTTCAGCCATCGCCAGTTGGTGCTGCACACGCTTGCGGCTAGTGTGGCGCTTGCCGGTTTCACCGCGCCGGGCCGCTTCCAATCCGGAGATGTGTACATGCCCATCACCCCCATGTTTCATGTCCACGCGTGGGGGTTCCCGTATGTGGCTACCATGCTGGGCGCCAAGCAGGTTTACCCCGGAAGGTACGTGCCCGAAACGATCCTCAGGCTGATAAAGAACGAGAAGGTGACCTTTTCACATTGCGTTCCCACGATTCTTCACATGCTGATAAACGACCCCGTGGCTCGGGAAGTCAATTTCCGAGGATGGAAGGTCAACACCGGCGGCATGGCCCTGCCCAGGGGACTGGCCACACAGCTCCTTGAAATGGGTATCGACGTTTTCCACGGATTCGGCATGTCCGAAACCTGTCCATTGCTCACCCTGGCAAACCTGAAGCCTCACATGATGGAATGGGACATTGAGAGGCAGCTCGACTATCGCACCAAAACCGGATTCCCTTTGCCATTGGTTGATATGCGAATCGTTGACGAATCAGGCAATCCTGTTCCGCGTGACGGTAAAACTCCGGGAGAAATTGTCGTTCGGACTCCGTGGTGCACCCAGGGTTACTTCAAGGCGCCGGAGCGTTCCGAAGAGCTGTGGGAAGGCGGACGACTACACTCGGGAGATGTCGCTGTAATGGACCCCGAAGGCTACGTCCAAATCACGGACCGCCTGAAAGACGCCATCAAAACAGGAGGAGAATGGATCTCGTCCCTGGCCCTGGAAAGCCTCCTCAGCCGGCACGAAGCGGTTTCGGAATCCGCTGTGGTCGGAGTGCCCGACGAAAAATGGGGCGAAAGGCCCGTGGCCCTCGTGGTCCTCAAACCGACTTACAACGACAAAATCACCGGCGAAGATCTGCGCTCCTTCCTCCTCCAATTCGTGGACCAAGGCACCATATCCAAATGGGCCGTCCCCGACGACTTCCAAATAGTCGACCAAATCCCCAAAACCAGCGTCGGGAAAATTAACAAGAAGATGATCCGGGAACAAATGGAGAGCCGTAGGATGCGGTGAACGAAGTGAACCGCATCAATCGAGAAAAGACCACGGAGAATGTGGTTCGCACCGGTCGCCACATCTGACGCGGGCTGACACTGTGCTGGAGGAAGTCCGGGCAAGAGCCCGGACGACAAGCATTCCCAGGCTGGAGCCTGGGAACGAGAAAAACTGGCAAATGCCGATCTGTAGGAGCATCTCTTGTGGGTGCCCGGTGACGATCAGTGTCCGCGCCGATCATTCCGAGCAGGGCAGGCACAAGACCTGCCCCAACAGTGGATTATTTCTCGTTCCCAGGCTCCAGCCTGGGAACGCATAACGGGAGGCTCCTGCCTCCCAAAAAGTGGCTGCCATGGGCCGAAGTCGATACAAACAGGTAGAGGGACACCAGACATACTTTGCGACCTGCACCGTAATTGGTTGGCTCCCTCTGTTCACAAAGCCCGAATTAGCCGAAGTTGTACTTAGTGCATTGAAGTTCCTTCACGAGGAAGATCGCCTCGCTCTGCATGCTTACGTCCTCATGGAGAATCACCTTCATTTAATTGGGACTGCGAATGACTTCTCCAATGAACTGAGAAACTTTAAATCATTCACCGCGAAAAAGATTGTCGAATTGCTGAGGGTTTCTGGGAGTTCATTCTATTTAACGCAAATGCATTTTTTGAAGAAACACCATAAAACAAACCAGACTTATCAGGTATGGCAAGAAGGCTCTCATCTCATAGCCATCGTAAATGAAGAAGCACTCAGGCAGAAGACAGAGTACATTCACTTCAACCCGGTAAGAAGGGGCTACGTGAACTATCCGGAGCATTGGAGGTACTCCAGTGCTCAGGACTATTGCGGCCAAACAGGCCTGGTCCCGGTTGAGGTAATATTCTGAGGCTTTGCCGGCGGATGTCCGGGCAAGAGCCCGGACGACAGGCATTCCCAGGCTGGAGCCTGGGAACGAGACACAACGCTGTGCTGTAGAATGTCCGGGCTGGAGCCTGGGAACGAGCAAAAATGGCAAATGCCGATCTGTAGGGGCACCTCTTGTGGGTGCCCGGTGGCGATCAGTGTCCGCTCCGATCATTCCGAGAAGGGCAGGCACAAGACCTGCCCCTACAGTGGATTTTCTTGTTCCAAGGGTCCAGCCTGGGGACGCATGTCCGAGAGACTCCCGACTCCCTGAAGGTGTTGAAACCGTCCGAGTCACCGCATCCTACGGGAACTAGGGCTTTTTTCAGGCGCAGCCTGGAAAAAAGATTGATAAAGTTTTTGGGAAGGGGGTGCGGGGGAAGCCCTTTTTACAAAAAGGGCTTCTCCCGCAATTCTTTTCTTCTTCCTTCCTCTTCCTCTTCCTCTTCTTCCTTCTTTTCCCCCTCTTCTCTACTTCTTCAGCTCTTTTATCTTCGCTTCCAGGGCGGGGACGACCTGGTGGAGGTCGCCGACTATGCCGTATTGGGCCACGCGAAAGATCGGAGCGCGGGGGTCTTTGTTGATGGCTATGATGAGGGGAGAGCCTTTGATTCCGCCGATATGTTGGAATGCGCCGCTGATCCCGAGAGCGAGGTACACCTTGGGTTTGACTTCCACGCCGGAAGTGCCCACCTGGTGGTATTTGGGCAGGATACTCTTGTCTACGATGGGACGGGAACAGGCCAGCACGCCTCCCATGGTTTCGGCCAGGGACTCGAACGCTTCCATTTCAGGCTCGTCGCCGATGCCGCGGCCCAGAGAGACAATTATATCTGCGGATGCGATGTCCACATCGCCCTTTTCGGCTTCCACGTAGTTAAGGAATCGCTTGCGCAGAGGCTCAGCGCCCAGGGGAGAAGCGATCTTTTCCACAGCGCCGGTCTGTCCCGCGACAGGAGTGAAGGGGAAGGAGCCGGCACGGAGTGTCACAACCACTCTTTCCGCGTCTTTGAAAGAGACTACGGAATTGACTTTGTAGCTGTATATCTGACGCAGGGCCTGGAGTTTGCCGTCCTGAACTTCCAGCCCGAAACAATCCGTCGCCAGGGCCGCGTCCAGAGCTACAGAGAGGCCGGGAGCCAAATCGATGACCGAGTTGGAATTGCCCATAATGAGCATGAATGGTCCGCGATCCTTCAGAATGGGCGTCAGCGCCTTGATGAACGAGTCGGAGTTGAAGGTCTCGAACTTGGGATCATCCACCACAAGGACTTTCGGGCATTCTTTAGCCAACTGGTCTGCCATACCGTCAGGATTGCTTGCCAGCAAAATGCAGGAAAGCTCCGCTCCGAATTCTCCTGCAACCTTTCGGCCCGCTGCAATGGCTTCCCAAGTGGTATCTCTTAACTGCTGCTTCCGATGCTCAGCCAGGACGAATATCTGTTTCATCAACCGATACCTCCCTTCTCTTTCAGGATCTCGGCAACCCGCGCAGCAGCTTCCTCCGGGCTGCCCTTGATTATTTCCGCGCCTTCGCCTTCAGGCGGCAGAAAGACCTTTTCGACCTGAATCCTGGAGCCCTGAGATCCTACTTGAGCTTCGTTAAGGCCTACTTCACCCAGATCCAGCATTGGGATGTCCATACCAGCGACTTTGCGCACCGCACGGATCGAGACGAATCGCGGCTCATTCAGTCCGGTGGCGACAGCCAGCACAGCCGGGAGGTCCATTTCAACCGCCTCGTACAAGCCCCCTTCAAGTTCACGGTTGAACGTGACCTTGCTGTCCTGAATTACAATCTTGGAAACCAGTGCGGAGCTGGGAAGGCCCAGCATTGCCGCCAGCATTCCGCCGACCTGCGCTCCGCCGTCATCCTCCGCGAGAGTGCCGGTCAGAATCAGATCATGGGGACGCCCCTTAATGAACTGTGCGAGGATCCGTGACACCGCGTATCCGTCAGACCCCTCGAACGTGTCGTCCCACAGATGATAAGCCTCGTCGGCCCCTCGTGCGAGGCTTTCTCGAAGCATCTCTTCTGCATCCTCCGGTGCGACGCTCACGACCGTGACCTTGCCGCCTACCTTTTCTTTGATACGGACGGCCTCTTCGATGGCAAACCGGTCCCAATCGTTGATGTCATAGTCGAGGTTGTCCTTCTTGATGTCCTTCCCTCCACTGTCAACGGCCAGTTCGGCCTCGGAGGTGTCCGGTATCCATTTCATGCAGACAACGATATCCATTGCTCCTCCCCTAGAGTTGGTTGCAGAACCTATGAGTTCTTGGAAGAGTGGCCGGGGAGGCCCTTTTTGCAAAAAGGGCCTCCCCGGACCCCACCCCAAAAACTCCTATGACTTGCAGCCATTGCCTCTGAGGAGGCAACGGCTGAGGCTGAAGACCGGCAAGCCGGCGGTGTTTCTTTAGGTTGCGCGTGAAGCTTCCCCTTGGCCGAGAGGTTCTGTAATGCCTGAGCCCTAAAGCGGGTGCCAAAAAATACCCGTGTGGTTTTGCGGCCACTTCTAACCAATCGCTCGCCTATGTCACTGTTCTCAGTTCATAGTAACGGTTTTTCCGGTGGGACTTCTCGACGAAAGTCATTTTATGTAAAGGTTTCCTCCTGCCTCCTTCAGAAACTTCATATTCTATTCGCTGAATGTATTCCGCCGCCGGCGGAAGACACACATCGAGCAGGATATGAAAGTTTTTGGGGAGGGGCGTGGGTAGGCCCTTTTACAAAAAGGGCCTACCCACAATTCCCTTTTTCACGCCATTGACCGGTCTACCAGTTCGACCAGGTCGATCACTTCCATTTTGCCTTCATTGCCGGTGGTCTTGATAGCGTCTTCGAGGTTTATCAGGCAGAAGGGGCATGCTGTGACAATAACTTGGGCGCCGACTTCTTCAGCCATGTGGACCCTTCGCTCGCCCATTCTTTCCTTTTCTTCTTCGTTTTCGTACCACAGCAACAGCCCGCCGCCGCTGCAGCAGAAGCTCCGAGACCTTGAGCGCTCCATCTCGTGCAATCGGATACCCGGTATTTGGCCGAGAACGTACCGGGGGTCTTCGTAGATGTTGTTGTGGCGGCCCAGGTAGCACGGATCGTGATATGTCACGGTCTTACCGGCCAGATAGTCGCCCGAAAGCTTTATTTCTCCCTGTCTGAGGAATCGAGCTATCAATTGGCCGGCATGAACGATCGGCAAATGGCCGGGGTATTCGTTCTTTATGGTATTGAACGCGTGAGGGTCAAATGCCACTATTTCCTTGAATTCCCTCGCCTCGAAGGCCTCGATGTTCTTCTGCGAGACCTGCTCGAAGAGGCCTTCTTCACCCAGCCTTCTTATTTCGTTACCGGAGTCTGTTTCATCCTGCCCGAGTATGCCGAAATCCACGTCTGCTCTGCTCAGGATGCGCGCGAACGCTTTTGATATTTCCTGTATCCTCGGGTCAAACGATCCGCAGCTATCCACAAAAAAGAGCAGATCAGTCGCATCGCCTTTCTTCAGCTCTTTGACTTCGATGCCTTCAAGCTCTTTTGCCCACGCGGCTCTTTTTTGCTTGCTGCCTCCGTAAGCATTGCCCTTCTTCTTGATCTGCTGCATGGGCTTTTGCAGGGATTGAGGCACATCGCCCTGGTCGAGGAGATAGCGCCTCATATCAACAATCTTGTCTATGTATTGGATAAAAATGGGGCATTCCCGCTCGCAGGCCCCGCAAGTGGTGCAGGCCCATATTTCCTTATCGGTGATGATGTCACCGATAAGCTTGATTTCACCCGGATCGGGAGCGGACCCGAATACCGGGAAGTACTTGTAAGCATAATCCCGAGCTTTAATGCTGATCATCTTAGGCGAGAGGGCACGTCCCACCGTGGTGGCCGGGCAATTGTCGCTGCACCTGCCGCAGTCCGCGCACGAATAGAAATCCAGGACGTGCTTCCAAGTGAACCCCTCAAAGCTTCCGGTCCCGCACTCGGGCAGGTCCATCCAGTCATTCACTCCGCACTGGACAGGTTTGATGGCGCCTTTGTTCAGGTTGGCAAAAAATACGTTCGGTATGGCCGTGATCACGTGAAAATGTTTCGAGATAGGCAAATAGTTCAACAGGCCGAAGAAAACCAAGATGTGCGCCCAGTAGCCGCCTATGTGGAGAAAATCCAGGGCCGTAGACCCGGCCGCCGGCATGATGGAAGCGGCAAGAGTGGCCGCGGGGAACAAACCGGCCTGACCGGCCGTCCCGGCAGCTTTCAGGGCACTGCCGTCATAAACCATGTCGGTAACCATCAGAGCCGCGACCAGGCCCAGAATGATAAACGCCTCGTTCTCGTGGCCCGCGATTCCGGGGTGTTCGTATCTGGCCGGCCGGAACACCGCGCGGCGGATGATCGCAATAATGCAGACGGCCAGCACCATGAGCACCACGTAGTCTTTGAGCACTTCGTAGGAAAAACCCGCGGTCCCGGACAGCAGGGGAAGGTGGAATTCGGAAGAAAAGCCTAGCCCGATCATAGTGAGAGAACGGAGCGAAAGGATCATGAATCCGGCGAAGAGCAAGATGTGCAGGATGCCTGCGCCCAGGTATCGGGGCTGACGTAGCTGCCCGAACCCGTAAGCAATCATCATCCATATTCGCTCGCCTATGTTCGAGAACCTGGGATCGGGCTTCCCTTTTCTGAGAAGCTCAATTCGGCGGAACATGATGAACGAAAACAAACACAACGCTGCGGCAAGAACCACGAGAATTAGAACAGGGGCGGGAACTCCGGCGATGGGAAAATCTGCCGGCTCAACTATTGCCATTGATAAAGACCTCAATGAAGAAGATTGCGGGGAGAACCTTTTTGTAAAAAGGCTTCTCCCCGCACCCCTCTCCAAAAACTTCTGTATCTCGTCTCGCTGGGCAACTTCCGCTTGCAGCGGAAGCTGCCCAGCGAGCATGATATGGAGTTTTTTGAAGGGGGCACGGGGGAAAGCTTTTTTGCAGAAAAAAGTTTCCCCCGTAATTCTTAACTTATAAGAACCGCCAGGATTTTCGCGGGACGGTCCCCGTGAGCTTTCACCAGGTGCATGCTGGTGGAATCGTAGTAGATCGCATCGCCAGGTCCCAGCACGTCACGAGTGTTGTCTACCAGCACCTCCATCTCACCCTCGAGGACGTAAATGAACTCCTGGCCGTCATGTGAAGAAGGTTCGTCAGCCACAGCCGGATGAAGAGTGACGATGAACGGCTCCATAAGCCTGTCTTTCTTGTTCGGGGCCAATGATTCGTATTCGTAACCGTGGCTGGCCTGTTTTGCTTTACCGAATCGGCTAAAGCTCTGACGGTTGCCCGCGCGAACTATGGTAAAAGCTTCCTCGCCTTTCGAGATCACGTCCGCCATTTTGAGGGAAAGCGCCTTGCTCAACTTGATCAACTGACCGAGCGGCAGAATGGCTTCGCCGGCTTCCATCTGAGCCAGTGTAGCCTGGTCTATTCCTGACCTGGCCGCAAGCTCTTCCAGCGAAAAGCCTCTCTGCTTTCTGGCCGCTTGAAGTCTTTGCCCATGATGGACCGCTTCATCGCTTTCGACCCTTTCCTTGGCCGCGGCTTCGGCATCGGGATCGGTGAGGAAATCGTGCCCTTTGGCTTCTCCGTATTGGTCTACCGTCTCCCGAAAACGCTCGTAGGAAGCATGTTTCTTTTCGTCTTCCATGATTGGTCCTTTCAACATCCCAACAATACCGGCCGACACGCTGCAAACAAACGGATACAGGGCTACATGGACCTGCCGGGCACTCCAATGCTTCTGGCGATCACGATTCGCTGAACCTCCGAAGTGCCTTCGCCAATGTCGAGCAGTTTCTGGTTCCTGTAGTGCCGCTCCGCTGCATAGTCTTTCATGAGACCATATCCGCCGTGCAGTTGAACCGCGTGATTTGCCGCGCGGTAATAGGTCTCGGAGCACACGAGCTTGGCCATGGCTGCGATCTTGGGGATCAATTTATTATTATCCATCAGCCAGCAAGCCTTGTAAAGGAGCAGTCGGGCCATCTCTATCTCGGTGGCCATGTCTGCCAGCTTGAACGCGTTCACCTGAAAAGATCCGATAGGCCTCCCGAACTGGGTCCTTTTCTTTGAGTAATCCAGGGCTAATTCAAACGCTCCCTGGGCCCCGCCGAGCCCCATCGCTCCAATGGACAGGCGGCCACCGTCCAGAGTTTTCAGCATTTGATGAAAACCTTCACCGCGCTTGCCGAGCAGGTTATCTTTCGGCACCCGGCAATCCTGGAACGTAAGCTGTCCCGTGTTGGAAGACCTCCAGCACATCTTGCCGTGCATGGGTTCCGCGATGAAGCCTTTGGTCCCATTTTCCACCAGAATGCAGCTTATCTCCGGCTTCTCGGACTCGAAACTGTCAGTCACGCATTGGACTACGCAAACCGCGCTCATGTCGGTAGCCGAGTTCGTTATGAAGATTTTGCTGCCATTGATTACCCACTCGTTGCCGTCCAGGACCGCCGAGGTCCTTGAAGCGCCTGCATCCGATCCTGCATCAGGCTCCGTGAGTCCGAATGAAGCCAGGATCTTGCCTTTGCACAGGTCCGGGAGCCACTTCCGCTTCTGGTCTTCATTTCCGAAATAGTAAATCGGGGCTATTCCGAGAGAGTTGCCGGCCGCTATGGTGGCCGCATGGGACCCGTCGATCCGTGCGATCTCCTCGACAGTGATGATATAGTTGAGGTATCCGACCTCGCTGCCGCCGTATTCCTCGGACACAAACGGTCCGAAAAAATCCAGTTCGCCCATCTTGCGGGTCAGGTCGTACGAGAATTCTTCCTTGTCATCCAACTCCTGTGCGACAGGAGCTATCTCCTTTTCCGCGAACTCTCTAACAACCTTTCTCGTCAGTTCCGCATCCTTGGGAAGATCAAAGTTCAAGGACATACTCACAACCCCCTTGTGCCAGCTAGGTAAAGACGAGCATACACGTACCGGAGCTGTTCAGGTCGGGTTCTCGATCGTTGCTCGACGTTTTCAGTCGGTTGACGATTGGACCCGCCAGAGCCGGTAGCACAGGCGCAAAATCACCAGATATTTGGTTTCACATCCGTTAGCAGCGTCGATGAGGAACGAACAATGTTCGACGCAACTCGTACTCAATAACAGATGGGACGTCTCATTGTCAAGGCGAACACAGCATAACGAACAGGAGCGAAAGCAGGTTGGCCGAATTACAGGGAGGGCATGGGGGCTGAGGTTCTGAGGTGTGAACTTCGGGTCGTTTGAGCGATTGTAAAAGGAATTATTGGGAATCGAGTAATCATTCACTTACGTGCGGGAGCGTCTCGCATGCCCCGAAGGGGCAGCCCGACGGTAGCCACGGGCGTAAGCCCGTGGAGAATGGCCCACACAATCATTTGGATTACCGACCCTGGAGGGGTCGACCCCTTCAGGGTCGGTGATTCAGGGCTGTGGCAGTGCTTCCGGTCCACGGGTTACATCCCGCGTCCCGCGAGACTACCATTGGTACGCCCCTTCTGGGCTAAGAATCCCTTCCACCCCCGCAAGACTGAATGGTTACGAAATCGAGGTCTCGGGACGGCTGGGTTGTCACAACAGCGGCTCAGCATCGCGCTGTTAATCATCAACGATGTCATTCCTCCCTGTTCTCAGGAAGGTGAAATAAAAAGAGACAATGGAGTGAACATTGATGGCATATTCACTGGTTTTTCTTGACAAAAACCTGAATATTAACTTATAATTCAATCGACTTAGACTGACCTTATCCCCGGCTGCATTTCATCGAGCGGGCCCACGAAAAGGAGAACTCCTTCTATGAACCTTGTGCGTTACGGTGTGATCCTCCTCAGCGGTCTGGCACTAATCTTTCTTCAGGGCTGTGGTGGGCCTGCCCCGCAGAAGCAGGAAGCCGAAAAAGACCAAGGCCAGTCAGTGGTTTCCACCCTCCAGTCCCAACTCGCCCGCGCTCACGACGATATTCAACGGGAGCAGGCACGGAACGAAGAGCTTATAGCCCAGGTTCAAACCCTAACAGAAAAACTGAAGCAACCCCAAAGCGAGCCTGCAAAGCCGACGAGAGCTGAACGCAAAGCCGCCCAGCCCGCACGAGAGGTGCCCGGCAAGGCCGCTGCAGATGAGACCAAGATTCAACTTATGGGAGAAAAGGCCATAGCCGAACACAGGGCAGCTCAGTTGAGCCGGCGCCTGGACGAACTGAGCAAAAATCTGGACCAGAAAGAATCGGAAATGGCGGCCATTCGCCAAAAGGCCGGGTCCAAGGAAGCCGAAGTCGAGCAACTGAGACAGCAGATTGAAAAACTCCAGACAGCGGAAAGAACTCGAACGGGAGAACTCAATTCCAGGCTTGAACAAATAACGCGGGAGTTGGAAAATCGTTCAGCCGAAGCTAAGAAACTCAAGCAAGAGGTAGACGAAAAGGCGGACCTTCTGGCTGCTCTAAAGAACGCAGTCTCTGACTCGGGCAAACTGAAATCTACCGCAGAAAATGAGGTCAATCGACTTCGCAGTGAATTGGCCGAGACGTCCAAGCAACTGGAAGTAGCACGGAACGTTGCAGAACAAAATAAGAATGTAGCCGAACAATGGAAGGAATACGCTGAGCAATACCAAGCTAGGGCCGAGGCGTCTGAAAAGGAACTTCAAAGCCAGAGAGAGCGAGCCGTGGCCTCCGAAAAAGAGCTTGAAGACCTGAAAGCCCAAGCCGAAGACCTAACGTCCCGGCTGCAAGCCCTGGAAGCCGAACCCGGCGAAGCCGAAACCGAAGAGCCGGCACCATCCAGAATTGACCGCCTCCTCCGAGGACCACAAGCGCAGGGGACACCTGAAGGGGGCGCCAGCCTGTACTAATCTTTATCAGTCTCACACGAAGCGTCAGGGATTGAAAACATAGATTGCTCGCTTAGCACGGGTGGCCCGGACGCCACTGCGTCCGGGTTCCGAAGGAACAAGAGGGGCTGTTTCGTGGACACTGCCCTGTCCAACAGGTGCTGGTCTACAAGATCACAGGTTGAAAATCACCTCTTGTCGCTGCGCGACCCGGACGCAGTGGCGTCCGGGCCACCCATGCATCCGGCTGAGGCGTGGTTCCTCCTAGTGAAGCAAGCAAAGTTCCAATTTACAATTCGTTCCAAGACCTGATCGGCACCCCAACTAACTCGCCTGTTGCGTAAAACCTGGCTGAGCTGAACTCCCAATCACACGGGACGTCCACGAAACCCGCCTTGACTGGATTGGAATGCATATATTCCAGCTTTTCGAGCAACTTCTCCTCAGAGTAGACGTTGAAGTCGTAATAACGAGGTTGCCAGACTGGATCTCGCAGGTCAATCGCGTCGGCATAGCGCTGGGTACGCCCTTCCAACAATTGCTTGATCTCGAAGGAGCTGCGTTGCTTCCACCACTTTATGAGGTCACTCAGAACGCCATTACTAGGGAACCACAAAAGTGCGTGGACATGATCCGGCATCACCACGAAACCGAAACACCGGCTTTCACGCTTTGCTAGTTGGCGTGCGAGATTCCCTGTCACTATGCTCTTGGCATGGTCATCATCGAGCAGGCGCCTCCTCTTGAAGCAAGAAAAGGTGACAAAGTGGACATGACCCGGTTCGTCGTAGATGCGGCGTGACATATTGAATCTTTATCTTGTCGCGCCCGAGTATTCAATCTGAATCCATTGTAATCGCGAAGAAAGTGCAGGGGCTCCACGGAGAGGTAGACGACGCGTCGCCAAGTTCGGGGCAAACTGCCCCTCTTGTCGCTTCGCGACCCGGACGCGGTGGCGTCCGGGCCACCCACGAATGGTCTGCATTGAGTCACACAACGAAAGCCAGTTCCCACTAGTCAGGAATAAGCCATCCCGCCAACAGTTTTCCGCCCACATCTACCTGTTCAATTCTAATTGCCGTCTGCAAGTGATCATGGATCTGTTTGGCCTCAAAGCATGCCGGGTGTTCATATGATTCGGATTTTCTGCACGGACCACATGCTCTCATTCTGGCCCATTCTGCCATTTCCTTGAGTGTCATGACATCCCCCCTGATAGACGTAGTGTTGTTGAACAGAAAGAGATTGGCAATGTCAATTAGGTTTAGACCCATTCTCTAATTTGTCAACGGAGATTCTCTAGTCTCAGGGCAGTAAGAAGCTGAATTCCACTGGGTGGCCCGGACGCCACTGCGTCCGGGTTCCGAAGGAACAAGAGGGGCTGTTCCGCGAAGTCTACCTTATCCCACGACAGCCGGGGCAACTTCTTAGGTTGAAAATCACCTCTTGTCGCTACGCGACCCGGACGCAGTGGCGTCCGGGCCACCCATCGAGAAGGCGTGCGCAATCAAGCACAATCTCGTTGGTGCATCTTGCTGGATTACTGTTTTCTAAGTAATGACGAGATGTTGTCATAGGAAACTCGGCAAAGATCTTGGCAATGTTCATATTTGATCAAGATGTGGGAGTTTTTGCGGAGAGGTGCGGGGGCCACTAGGCGTGGGGCCATATATGTCTTCGATGGACCCGTCGATTCGCTAAGGCCTCAGCGGCATAAAGGCTGGTTATCGCCCTGCGCGCAGCAGTTTTTGCAAAAACGCCCTCCCCGGAAATGCTCTTTACTCTTCAGGTCCCCTTCACTTCGCGTGGGGTTGTTTCATGAGGAGGTATTGGCCGATGTATTTGACGCCGTGGACGAAGCGCTTGGCATCTTCGATGTTTGTGAGCGCGGAAACAGCCCCTTGGAAGATGGTTGAAGGTCGGAGATAGTAGGATTTCCACGCGCTGTAGTTGAATTGGTTGATCTCTTCCGCGGACAAATCAGGGTAATCGTATCGGGCACTCAAATGCCCTGTCTTGGTGATACCGTCTTCTTGTCTCAGGAATCCCATTTCTTTCAAATAACTGTTGAACACGGTCCCTTCGTAAGCGGCTGCTATTGCGAACTGGACGGTATTGGGACGCAACTCCAGAGCGTAGTCAAGGGTCTGACGCATGGTGTCACGAGTTTCACCCGGGAGACCGAAAACGAAACATCCGTGAACCCGCAAGCCTACTTTCCGGCAGTTCTCCATGAACGTTTTGGCCTGGCCGGTATTGACACCTTTTTTGACCCTTTTGAGTATCTCGTCGTTTCCGGATTCGAAGCCCACCACAAGATTACGCGCGCCGGCTTGTTTCATCCGGGCCAAAACTTCCACGGGCAGGTCGTGGCGGCTGCAACAGGACCACGTGATACCCTTGCCTTGCAAATCGTCGCACAGCTCCAACACGCGGTCGCGTTCGCACGTAAACGTGTCGTCCTCGATCTGGATTTCTTTGATCTGGGGTAGGGCGCTGTGAATCCAAATCATCTCCGCTGCCACATCGGATATGCTCCGCTTGCGGTACCGATGGCCCGCTACCGTTTGCGGCCAGAGGCAGTACGTGCAATGACTCGGACAGCCGCGACCTGAGAAAATCGAAATATAGGGATAATTAAGGTATGGGATGCGATATCGTAACAGAGGCAGGTCGCGGCGGATGATCCGAGAAGCCCATGGTAGCGAATCCAGGTCCTCCAACTTGTCAGCGTCGGGGTTGGAGATGATTTCGTCGCCGTCCTTCCATGTCAGGCCTCTGATTTCGGCAATCGGCAAACCGCGGCACAACTCCCGCAGCGGCAACTCCACTTCCCCCCGAATCACCGCAGCCACTCCTGGCGCTGAAACGACCTTCTCAGGCACCACCGTAGCATACGGTCCCGCGAACACTATTAGAGAGTTTTTCTTGGTTTGTTGGAGCAGCCGGGCAGTCTCATGATCGTACGCCACGGTCTCCTGGTTGGCGTAGAAAACGTAGATGTCGTAATCCGGGACGGTTTCCAGGAACTGCTCTCTGGAGCTTCCTTCCACATTGCAGTCCATGGCTCGGCCTGTGGGGACCGCTCCCGCTGCGTAGCATATCCACAGGGGAATCCAGTGGCTCGCTGCGCTCCCGTCGGCATTGTAAGTAGCCTGGAAACGCCCTCCCGCGGCGGAGTCCATGCTGGCAATGTTTGGAGGGACCAGCACGAGAGCGCTTTTCATGATAGACCTGTCTTAGTGGGCAAGATTTTCTTTTATGGCTTCGGTCTGGAAATGAATTGCAAGAGGCTCGATCAGTTCATCCAGCTTGCCGTCCATAACCATGTCCAACTTATACAGCGTCAGACCAATTCGGTGATCGCTGACACGGTTTTGAGGGAAGTTATAAGTCCTGATACGCTCCGATCGATCTCCTGATCCTACCTGGCTCTTTCTCTCCTTGCTGATTTCGGATTGCCTTTCCTGTTCCATGCGGTCCAGGATTCTGGCCTTCAGGATCTTCAGAGCCTTTGCCTTATTCTTATGCTGCGATTTCTCGTCCTGGCAGGTAACCACAATGCCGGTAGGCAAGTGCGTGACTCTCACGGCCGAATCCGTGGTATTCACGCTCTGGCCGCCAGGACCGGAGGATCGGTACACGTCGATTTTCAATTCCTTTGGATCGATGGCCACTTCCACATCGTCCGCCTCAGGGAGCACCGCAACTGTAACCGCTGAAGTGTGGATTCGGCCCTGAGACTCAGTGGTAGGTATCCTCTGGACTCTATGGACCCCGCTTTCGTATTTTAGCTGCGAATAAGCGCCGGAGCCGTGTATTAGGGCGATTACTTCCTTTATGCCGCCCGCGGCCGCCATGGAAGAGGACATTACCTCCACTCGCCAACCCCGGATTTCAGCGTAACGGCCATAGGCCCGGAACAGATCGGCAGCGAACAGGGCGGCTTCCTCGCCCCCTGTGCCCGCCCGGATTTCCAGGAAAGTGTTCTTCGCGTCGTTCGGATCTTTGGGCAGCAGGAGAAGATTAAGCTCCGCCTCGATTTGAGACTGCCGGTCCTTCAGTACGGCCAGGTCCTCCCTGGCCATGCTGACCATTTCAGGATCGTCTTCGTTGCGGACCAGCTCTTCCAGATCGTCGATTTCTCGGATTACGCCAGTAAGAGACCTGTACGCCACGATAATATCGTCCAGATCGGCTTGTTCCTTTGCCGCCTTCTTAAGCTTCTCGGGATCGGAGACAACTTCAGGCCTGGCAAGCTCATCATTGAGTTCGTCGTAGCGTCGGCTCAGTTCTTCCAGTTTCGAGAGTACTTGCATTGTAAACGGCTATATCAGGCGGAGGCTTCGCTCTTCGCCCGCATCTCCTCTTTTTCAAGAGTTGTCCTAAGGGCCACCAGGGCCACTTCGATTTGGTCGTCGCTCGGTTCCCTGGTGGTTAGTTTTTGCAGCCACATGCCGGGAAGGAGCAACGCATTTAGAATCGGATTATTTAACCTTTCTGCCATTCTAATAATCTCGTAAGAGCATCCTGCAATAGGGAGCAAGAGAAAAATCTTCACAACAATGTAGAAAGCATTGGTTGCGATTTTACTCCCGAACAGGTCCTTTGGCAGGAAAGGGAATACCGCTGTGAAAAGAAAAATGCTGAAAACGAGAACCAGCAGTAAAAAAGCTGTGCCGCAGCGTGCGTGCAGGCAAGGATATTTTCGAGCATTCTCGACTGTCAGCTCGTCGCCTTTCTCGTACGCATGAATCGACTTGTGCTCAGCGCCGTGGTACTGAAATACCCGTCGTATTTCTTTCAATAGCGAAATCAGAACTATATAGCCCACGAAAATGCTGACTTTGATCACGCCGTCAATGACGTGGAACCAGATGCTCCTTACGCCCAGATCGGCCCCGGTAAGGACTCCTATCCCCAGCGTTGCCAGGTGAGGCACCACAACAAACAAGAGCATTGCAGCGCCAAGCGCCAGAGCTATGGTCCCGGTCAATGCCCAAGGTCCAAGCTTTTCCTCTTCTTCGCCCAGCGCTTCCTGAGCGGAGTATGTAAGCGCCTGAATCCCGTTGAAAAGGGCTTCGTACAAGACTATACAGCCCCTCAACAGAGGCTTCTTCAGCGTCGGCCACTTTTCCATCGGGGAGTACCAGCGATCCTCACGAATCGCCAGTTCTCCATCCGGCTTGCGGACCACCACGGTGAACGTTTTCGGGGCCCGCATCATAATTCCTTCTATGACGGCCTGCCCCCCGACTTTGATTTGACTGGTACTGCCTTCGCCTGAGGAGTGGTTGCTAATTAACATGTGGCTCCGTTCAGCCGGTGAAAGTGCAGGCTTTTAAGGATCGGGTCCACGCCTCCTGCATCCCGGCTAAATTAGACTTCCCGTCGTGGGTACTTGATTTTGGGGCTACTTGTCAATAGACGGGCTATTTCTTGGCAGGCGCAGCCTTTTCTTTTTTGATTCGCAGCTTTTTGGCGGCCGGTTCGACTTTCTTGCGAGTTGTCTTAGCGGGCTTTTTCCCCGTGGAGACTTTCGCGTCTGCATATTTCTTCATAAACCGCTCGACTCTTCCAGCGCTGTCCACAAGTTTCTGCTTCCCGGTGAAAAATGGGTGGCAGGCCGAACAAATTTCAACTTTGTACTCGGGCTTCGAGGAGACCGTATGGACCTCAGCGCCGCAAGCGCACTTGAAAACTGATTCGCTATATTCGGGATGAATTCCCTCTTTCATTGCTCGCCTCCGTTCATGATTGAAGCTTTCCAGATTACCATAAGATACGTGTCGAGAAAATAGAAAAAGTTCGCCGAGACACCATGTGTCCCTAAAGCATGTTACACCCTGCAACAATTCGGTTCAAGCCGCGGTTGGAAACCAGCGCCTGGTGGTGTCTGCCGAATAGTCATGGGGGTGCACAGAAAGCACGCGCTGCCGCGGTAAAACCGGTCCGGCCTTTTATCTATTCATAATTTCAAGGAATTCTCTGTTGGAATCGGTTTGCATTATCTTGTCTAACAGAAATTCCATTGCATCCACAGAGTTCATGTCCGCCAGGAGCTTTCGTAGCAACCAGATCCTCTGGAGATCCTGTTGGGACACCAGCAACTCCTCTTTTCGGGTGCCGGAACGATTGATGTCGATGCACGGGAAGATTCGGCGCTCCAGCAGGCGGCGATCCAAGTGAATCTCCATGTTGCCCGTTCCCTTGAACTCTTCGTAGATAACCTCGTCCATCTTGCTGCCGGTGTCGATCAAGGCAGTTGCGATGATGGTGAGGCTACCGCCCTCTTCGATGTTACGAGCCGCCCCGAAGAATCTTTTCGGGCGGTGCAGTGCGTTGGAATCAACGCCACCGGAAAGGATTTTCCCACTTGGGGGGACCACGGTGTTGTGAGCACGGGCAAGTCGCGTGATGCTATCCAGCAGGATGACTACATTCCTTTTGTGCTCTACCAGCCGCTTGGCCTTTTCTATGACCATGTCGGCCACCTGCACATGCCTTTGCGCGGGTTCGTCAAAAGTGGAAGAAATAACCTCACCTTTGACCGACCTTTGCATGTCGGTGACTTCCTCCGGACGCTCGTCGATCAGCAGCACGATCAAATAAACTTCCGGATGATTATGCGTCACGCTGTTGGCGATTTGCTGCAACAGCACAGTTTTGCCGGCCTTGGGCGGGGAGACTATTAACCCGCGCTGTCCTTTACCGATAGGGGTCAGGAGATCCATGACTCGCATCGAATACTGTGTCGAAGCTATCTCCAGATTTAGTTTCTCCTCCGGATAAAGCGGGGTGAGGTTGTCAAAGAGCACCTTGTCTCGAACCAACTCCGGATCTTCGCTGTTCATGGTCTCGACTTTAAGAAGGGCGAAGTAGCGCTCCGTGTCTTTCGGGGGCCGGATATATCCGGAAATGGTGTCGCCGGTCCGCATGTTGAAGCGCCTTATCTGGCTGGGAGAAACATAAATGTCATCAGGTCCGGGCAGATAATTGTAGTCAGGCGCTCGAAGGAATCCGAATCCGTCGGGGAGGATTTCCAAAACTCCCTCGCCCCTGATGGGCGCTTCTTTCTCGCTTGCTTGATGAGCCTGAAGTATTGCGAAGATCAGCTCCTGTTTGCGCATGCTGCTTGCGCCTTCAACGGCAAGTGAATTGGCTATGGCCAAAAGTTCGCTGACCTTCTTTTCTTTCAATTGTGCAACGTCCATGAGATCTCCTGCGTCTCTTTCTGTTTTGGTAGGGACAAAGCTGTTGGTTTTGGAGTTCCGCCTGAAGTTTTTTTCGAGCAGGGTCGCTAAACACACGCCACAGCGCTTGACCTCAATGGCCCCGACCCGTTACGACATGATTTTCCTCGGCTGGAAGCGTGCTCCTGGAAGGGGGTTTCTAAAAAGTGGCTGTACTTTTTTTAATCAACCAGCCTTGTACTGTCAAGTGTTTTGTTTTTCAAGTTCGTGTCCTGCCGCTTTCGCGGACGGGCAGAGAGGTCTCGGAATGCCATTTCACAACCGAGAATGCTACGACTTCCCAGGGATTCATTGGTGCCCTCGTACCGGCCCGGCTTCTTGGTTGTAACCCCGCGCGAGAAGCAGGTTTCTTCCCGGCCGGAGCCTCTTCCATGTAAATGAATTGGCGGAGGCGATTCCCCATTGATCATTCTTGCGCTGCACTTTAGAATGGCGGACATGACCCAACTGCTCTTGCCATTTGCCACGCCCCCCCGGTTCACTTTGGACAATCTCGTGATCCATGAGGGGATCAGAGAAGCCTTATTGACTATCCGGTCAGTTTACGAATCAGGGGAATTACCACGCCCCTTTCTTTTTCTTCACGGCGCGGCCGGTACAGGCAAAACCCACATGATGAACGCTCTTGCATCTCACCTCAAGGAGCGGCTGGATCCTGAAAAGTGCCTCGTAAAACTGATTGTGCCAGTGGGGAGCCCTGCAAGCTTCCCGGACCTGGAGGAGCTGGTTACCTCGGTGGACGGTAACGACGAAGAAAAGTGCGCCGTGCTGGTTGACGACGTGCACCTGATGGACGATCACAATAAACATCATCTGTGGAACCTCTCCAACCAGCTGGTACGATCGGGGGCCCCGCTGATAATGAGTTCCCGCCTGCCCCCGGATGAGATCTTCGAGAATGACCCCCACATGAAATCGCGTATTACCGCGGGGCTGGTGCTGTGGCTCGAACCGCCTGAAGACAGCGTGCGGGTCTTGATACTCGACAAGATGGCGAGGGACAAACATGTGCGGATTTCTCCCGATGTAACGCATTATCTTGTCACCCGGAAGAGCAGAAACGTTAATGATCTTAGTATGATCCTTGACATTTTGGACCGGTCGTCGCTGGAACTTCAGCGCCGCATTACTCTCCCCCTAATAAAGTTGCTGGAGAAGCAAGGCGCGCTGTGACACCATAGGCGATCGAGCCGCTAGAAACCAAGGCCCTCTTTCCCCCGCGGAACTAAACGCGCGCGGGGATGACCACATGCGAAAGCAACCCGATTTGAGCAGATTCACGCCGGGTTGCGATCTCCATACGGCCTTGGTTACCCTAAAACCGATTTCAATTCCGCGACCTACCCGAGGTTCATAAGAGGTATCCGGAATGCCCGACAAAATTGACAAGTCAGCGCCGCTCCATTGTGTACCGCACGAAAGTCGGCAGCTCACGACCAGACTCGAACAAAGTGAGGTGGAGGCCAGGAAGACTCAAGAGCTTCTCCAGGGCATCCTGAATGCTATAGACTCCTCTGCCGACGCAATCGTCATTTACGATCTGAGCGGAAATGCAAAGTATGTCAGTGATTCATTCACCCGCCTGTTTGGATGGACAAAAGAAGAGGTTTTGGGCAAACGAATCCCTTTCGTGCCGGAATCGGAACAGGAGATTTCGCTTGCCCATATCGGTCGTCTGCTTCGGGGCGGCAAACCTATGAGCGGCTTTGAGACCAAGAGAACCACGAAGGACGGAATCGTCCTGGATGTGAACATCAGTGCCTCGCGATATCTCGACCACCAAGGGGAACCCGCCGGGATTCTCGTTATCATTCGAGACATAACCGCGTGGAAATCCATGCAGAGAGCCAGGCAACGAGCCGTGAACCATCTTTCGCATGAACTCACCACCCCACTGGCGATCATAGATGCTTCGCTCCCAATACTGGCGAGACAGAACCTGTCGCCTGAAGAGCGGGAAAAAAGCCTCAACAGGATAAGGAGGAACCTGAACCGGCTGATAGAGGTTCAGCGGATCGTCCAAGAAATCGTTGCTCCCAGAGAATACAAGCCGCGACCCTTTCCTGTGATTCCGTTTGTCCTTGACGTCCTGGATACGCTTCGGAAACGCAGCTCAAATCGATCGGTGGCGCTGCTCCACCGGCTCCAACCTGTTGATTCGTCAATGATAGATCCGGACGTGCTTCAGAGGG
The DNA here is from genome assembly GCA_016212925.1 of Desulfomonile tiedjei. Taxonomy (NCBI): domain Bacteria; kingdom Pseudomonadati; phylum Thermodesulfobacteriota; class Desulfomonilia; order Desulfomonilales; family Desulfomonilaceae; genus Desulfomonile; species Desulfomonile tiedjei. The sequence continues at coordinate 853 of JACRDF010000013.1, read as the reverse complement.
TTCTCCAGACATTGGTCAAGAACGCGATTGAGAATACTCCGGACGGAGGGACGGTAACCGTTGTACTGGAGGCAACCCCTTCAGGGCCTCTGTTGAAGGTCGAGGATCGCGGGGTGGGCATCCGCCGAGAAGATCAACCATTCATTTTTGATGCTTTCCATCATACGCAGGCTACGGAGCAGTACTCTACCAAGAAGCCGTTTGACTTCGACGCGGGCGGCAAAGGTTTGGAATTGATGCAACTGAAAATGCTCGCTGACGAAGGTTACATTGACATAAGTTTCTCCACCACCGGGTGTGTGCACCTTGCGGGCCAGCGAGATTACTGTCCGGGCGGCATTGCCATGTGCGAGCACGTGAACAGCGAGCGCGAATGCAGGGAATCAGGAGGCACCACTTTCTCCGTCCTGTTCAAAAGGCTAATCAGACAAGAGCACATTTAGTGAAATAGACGCTCGGACCTCAAGGACGAGAAGGTGGCAGTATCCGTGCGCCTGCCTGCCCGAACTAATGGGAGTTATCTACACATTCCACCGGCACGGAGGCTGGTGGCTACCAATCCGGACACATCGGGCTTCACAATCGGTCATTACCAGTGATACTGATTTGTGATCAAACTTGGAACACGGCAGAGAAGAAGCACAGACCTGCTTGGGCAGGTCTGTGGCACCCGACACCAGTTCGCCATAAAAAATATAACATCGCCGAAAGTTGTCATTGCGAGAAGCGAAGCGACGAAGCAATCTCTCGCCACTGAGATTGCTTCGGGCTCGACGCCCTCGCAATAACAACTTTCGGCGATGTTATATTTTTTATGGCGAACTGGTGTCGGGTGCCACAGACCTGCCCAAGC